>CAZHIV010000309.1:0-9032 GCA_964532675.1 uncultured Planctomycetaceae bacterium | reverse complement strand
CATCGACAGGCAGGTGACTCGAAATTCGCGACCGCCGACCGACAGAGGCACGTCCACGACAGGCTGCTGGGGACCGGTTGGCGAGCGAAGTGTCGTCGGAATCTGGGCAGGAATCAAGATCGGCTCGCCCATGTCGACCCGGACCCGTTCGACCAGGCCGCGTTGCGTTTCGAGCTCCAGCGATAGCACGCGGCCGCCGGACTCAATCCGCAGCGACTTCTCGCGGCGGATGCCGTGGTCGTAAACGAACTTGGCGACGCAGCGGATGCCGTTGCCGCACATCTCGGCGGGCGTGCCGTCGGCGTTGAACATCCGCATTTCCGCATCGGCCCGCTCGGAGGGGCAAATCAGGATCAGCCCGTCGGAGCCGACGCCGAAGCGGCGATCGGAAATCGCCCGGGCCAGTTCCGGAATATTCGGCGGCACCGGTTCGGCGAAGCAATCGACGTAGACGTAGTCGTTGCCGGCGCCGTGCATTTTAGTGAAGTGCATGTCCGTGGTCCGTGGTCCGTGGTCAGTGCTTCGATGTGGCAGTTCGTTGTTTGTGCAGTACTTATCTGTCAATTGTCAACTATCGACTGGCAACGGACAACGGACAACGGACCACGGACAATTCAGCCGGTGAGATCAAGCTGCGTGCCGGATTGGCCGGTGGCGTCTTTGCTTTGGCGTGGCGGGGCGCTGGGGCCATCTTCGTTCTTGTGCTCTTTGGATTGCGGCGAGTCTTCCCAGAGTCGTCGGCCGTCGGCGTCGCGCTCCGAAGTTTCCTGGTCTTGCTCGGTCTGGCCGATGCCGGCGGCGCGCTCGGCACGCTGCTCGGAATCGACCTGGCGATTCTGAGCCTGCGAGTCCTTCTGCGTGCGTTCGGCTTCGCTGCCCGCGGTTTGGGACAGGGGCGCCCCGGCCGCACTCCCCAGTATGCCTCCCAGCGGTACCATGCTCATGGCCTATCTCCAGTTGGAGTGCTTCGCGTCACCGCGACAACAAAGTCGTGTCGCGCGCGGCGGATGGGGGCGCCATCGTTGCGGCGCCCGCTTGGATTTGTTCCAACACCTGGTTGAAGCCCGGCAGCGTCTGCGGTTGAACCTCCGCGTTGTCCCACGTGCCGACGACTTTCAATTGGAGTGTGTGCTGGCTGACCTGACCGGCGAATGACTTCCATAGCGGGATCGGCAGGTTGGCCGGCTCGGGTATCGTAAAGAACACCAAATCGAGCCGGCGATCGAAGTGCGAATCGCCCTTGCCGTACAGGTTCACCGCGTCGCCCAAAAGGTTCAGTTTTTCGAAGTGGATATGCTCGCCTTGGATGGCGAACTGCATGTCGCAGCGGTTGAAGGCCGTTGTATCGGGCGTGCGAATCTTGAGCACCTTCAACATAGCGACCAGCACCGGCAGCTCGTAGATATTTGCATCGACGACATTCAGTACACCGGTGCCTTGCAAGGATTGGGTCGACTGGCTGGCACCGGAGAGATGCAGTCGTCCGGAGACGGTGCCGCCCATGTCGCTCGGGCCGCCCAGACGTTCATTGGCGAAGCGGGCCAGATTGGCGCCGCCTAAAGCGAGGTCCAACTTGTACGTCGGATTCCCGCCGTATTGTATTTCGGCGTTGGCAGTTAGGCTCCCGCCGTAAGCATCGGCAGTGACACGGCGGATCGGTTGGGCCTGCTTCCTCGTCGCCGCCTCGCCAAGCAGGCATTGGGCTGGGTCCATCCACAGCGGCCCGCGGACATTGGTCAATTGCACGTCTTTCCACACCAGCGCGTCGAGCGCGAGGTCGCCGGCGGTGTAGGGCGTTCGACCGTCGTGGCGCCCCACCAGGTGGATGCCGCCGGTGATGCTCTCGATCGGCATTTCGCCACGCAAACTTGCCTGATGGCAATCCAAATGAACGTCCCAGGCGGCCGCCAGGCTCGCGGAAGTTGCCGACTTGGTGAAGCTCACGCTGCTGTTGTAGATTCCGAACGTACCGCCGGGCTGCAGTCGCTCGACGGTTCGTTGCCAGCGCGCCGGCAGCGCGGCGAAGAGGTCGCGATGCGGGGTCAAGCGATCGACGTTTACGCCCGCGAGCTGCAGTTGCCAGCCGCCGGGGCCGGGTTGCCAGGAGCCGTTGACCGCCGAAAAAACGGCCCGGCCGTGCCGGGCCATTACATTGTGAAATTCGACGCGGCCAGCATGATACGTCGCCTTGCCTTCGATCTGTTCCAGCCGATATGGAAACTTCGCCGGCTCGATCGATACCGATCGTTCGCGCGGCTGCAGCACCATCGAGATCAGTGGCTCGGCCTGGCCTGGTTCGCACAGCGCACGGATCGTGAAATCGACTCGGCCCTGCGGCTGGAGCTCCTCCCATGCTAGTTGCGCGCCCGGCGGCAGCGCCAGCTTGAGATGGTCATCCAGCGCCACGTTGGTGGCTTGAAACGTGAGGTCGGTTTGGAAGCCGGCGCCGCCGGGCGACGACTCGCCGCGACAAACGACGACGGTAGAGTCGTTCCACCCGCGGCCTTCCACGCCCTGGATCGTCCAGATGCCGTCGCGCTGCGTCACCAGACCCGCAACCTGGCGCAGCGGGTAGGGAAAGCGCTCGTAATGAATCGCGCAGTCCTTCAATCGGACTTCGTGGATTACGTTCGCCCGTTGCTGCGATAAATCTTCCCAATCGGCCCGAAATCGAAAGTCGATTGCCCCCTGTGGCCGAAGCGACCGCACGAGTCGCTCCGCCTTTTCCGGCAGGGCCGCGACGAGCTGCTCGTGTAGCGGAACGTCGGTGCCGCTGATTTCGACCCAGCCGAGCGGATGTTTTCGTTGGTTTGCCGGCTCGCTCGCCACGGCCGTATCGGCGGCGACGCCGATCGGTTGCGACCGACCGAGGTGCGTAAGCTCCGCCTCGATGCGCACGGGCCGGCCGCCGCCCATCCCGGTCAGATCGAGCCGTAGCTTGTCGGGGGCGTCCGCTTGCGCGGGCTGATACTCGACGCGGCCGGTCGTTTGCTGCAGCCGGTAGGGGAATTCCTCCACGTCGGTCAGCGAGACGTCGCGGCAATCGGCCATCAATTGCGGCCGCCAGCGTCGGCCGTCGTAGGTGAGCCGAATCTCGGCATCGACCGAGCCGGCCGGCTCGAATCGCTCCCAAACGTCAGCATAAGTCTCCGGCAAAACCATGCGCCAATGATCGTTCAACATGAATTCGGTCACTCGAGCGGCCACCGCCAGCGGCGCATTGACGGCCCAACCAGTCCGCTCGCCGGCCAGCACCACGGTGGCCGGGCCACATCGGCATGCCAGGCGTTCGATCCGTAGCCGGGCCGAATCTGCGTTGGCGGTGAAAGACAATTCACTCAATGGTACGGGCAGGCTGGGATGCGTCATGCGGCCCCGATCGAATCTCACCGCCGCACTCCAACTCGGCGGCCAGCCGGCCGCGTCGCGGCTAACTTGGAAAGTGACATCGGCCCGCCCCGAAACGTCCGCGCCGCGCATCATTTGTCCAGGAAGCCCCGGCAGAACCGCAATCGATTCCGGCGTGACCTCCAGACCGATGATGTTCACCGTCAAGTTGAAGTCGGCGTCGGAGATGCCGACTTCTCCCTCGACGCGCATCTCGCGGGCCGGCAGGCCGGTCGCGGTTCCCACGGCGTGAAAACGCTTCTCCGCAGTTGCGGCGGCCCGGTTTGTGGTTTCCACCGGCGTCAACGTTAGTTCGATGCCTTGCAGCGTTCGTGGCGCGGTCGTGCCGCTCGCTGCGTCGGTGACGACGAGCGTGGCATCTTCGACTCGTACGACGGGCAAGTCCTCGCTCAACTGCGGAAGCGGCAGCAGGCGTCGTGCGTTCCAACTTCCGTCGCCGCGGCGACTCGCTTGCAAGGTGGCGCCACGGACGCGAATCTCATCGATCGCCAATCGGTTCCCAACGAGATCCTCGATTCGCAGCTTGCCCGCCAGATAAAGCTCGTCGACCGAGAGGATCGGCCGTGCCGGCCCGGCGGGCTGCGGCTCGAGGAGCCTGATGTCGTAGATGGCGATGCCGCGGCCTTTCTCAAATCGGGCCCGGCCAACTTCGACCTCCAGATTCGCGTAATGATCGGCAAACCGCTTTTCCACCTGACGCCGGATTTCATCATCGAGCCACAAATAGAGATAGCCGCCGACCACCAGCGCCGCCGCCACCGCCAGCAGCAGGCACCACTTAAACAGCGACCAACAGAAGTTGACCAGTCGCGTAAAAATTGGGGCGGTCCTTAACTACGAGCGAATGCGGCCACAATAACAACGACAAACATGGCAGCGCAGGCGCGCACGGACGCGCAGCCTCGACGCGGCGTCGCTTGTAACTTGCTGCGGCTGCGCAATTTGGGGCGGTATAGTAGGTGCCGCACCGCGCGACGGTCAAGCCAAGCCGAGCCGTTCTAGAAGAAGATAGTAACCGTCGCGCCGAGCCCGGACGTTTCCCGGCAGATTGACGGCCGCCAAACCGCCATCCCCGCGAACCAGGTCCGCTAGCTGCTGCCACTGTTCGAAGCCCATCGCTTGCAACGGCAAGCCCGCATCGGTCCAGGCGATCTTGCAAACTTCACGGATGACCAAGGGCGGTTGGCCACAGAGCGGTCGGCAGTCGATGCGAACTGCGTTGCCCTCAGAAGGGGATACGCATTTCCGCGCCGGTCCGCCGGCCAGCTCCGCGACGAGCTGCTGCGCGTCGCGGGCTTGCGCGGCGAGCCGCAGCAGTGCGGCATCCGCTTCGGCGTTATATTGTTCGCGCAATAGCGGCAACAGCTCGAGGCGCAGCCGGTTTCGCGTGAAGCGCAGATCGTCGTTCGACGAGTCGCTGCGATAATCCTGTCCGAGGGCCGCCAAATAGTCGAGCACGTCTTGCCGCGTGGCGTCGAGCAGCGGCCGCACCAGCGTCACGCTAGGCGACAGCGGGCGGGTACTGGAAATACCGGCCAGCCCGGCAAGGCCTGTGCCACGGACGATGCGATGCAGAATGGTTTCCACCTGGTCGTCCCTGGTATGAGCGGTCGCGACGAGCCGGGCCCCTAACCGCTCGGCAGTGTTTCTTAAAAAGTCATAGCGGGCGGTGCGGGCGGACGCCTCCAGCCCGTCCCCCTGTTCGGCGGCGAGTTTGGCCACGTCCGAGAGGCCGACCTCCAGCGGCAGGTTAAGCCGTTCGCAAAGCGCTTTCAGCCATGCTTCGTCGGCGTCCGCTTCGGCGCCGCGGAGTGCATGATTGAGATGGGCGACGAAAACCCTGCCGCGGCCACCGGCTTTGCTTTTTGTGGCCATCGCGGCCCGCAACAAAGCGACGCTGTCCGCCCCGGCGGAAACGGCCAGCAGGACGTTCAAGTCGCGCCAATGCTCCGCCGGCCAGGCAGCTTCGAACCGTGATTCAAACATCGGGGATTTCGGCAACGTTCGACGCCTTTCTTGCCAGTCTTAAGAGCGGCGTGGTAAGTGATGTCGAATCGGAAGACAGTCAAACTCTGCCGATTGAGCAAACAGGGCTTTCATCCGGCCGCCCCCGCCCGCGGCTTTGCACGCCGCCGCGGCACACCCCACGACCGGGTTGCAGCCGCAAGAAGTTTTGGTAACATAATCCTCATAGTCCGGCGAGCCTGCGGATTCAGCGGTGGCCGGGCTCTGCTAGTCTTTTAACTTCGGAATTAGATGTGTTAATTCGGCTCGCCGCGGCGAGCCGGGCAGAACGCAACGCAACATACGATTGTTTGTGATGAGTTCGAGTCAGTCGCTAACCATTACTGAAACGCTTGGTTTTCGCGCTCTGGCCGCGGCGATCACTGCGGCGCTTGCCGTGATGCATTGGCTCGGTCGGGGAATACGAAACCCGAGGTGCGGCGACATACGCCAACTAGACGCATGGCACGTGGGATATGCCCGCTGGGCGTCGGCGTCTGTCGCCATTTGGCCGCATACACCCATAGTACCGGTGTTGTGGTTCGACACCTCGGGAGGGCGTGCCAGCCCGGCCATTGGGCCGCAACCCTCGCTGGCACTACATCTCACTCGCCATTGTCCGGCGCGTCCGCATGTCGGGCAAGCGGCGGACACCGGCGGCGCAACAAACGAGTGGTTGAGCTGAACTTGAATCAAGCGCGATCTTGTCGCGTATGCGCCGCATCGGCAGCGTCCCATTAGCTGCCGTGACGGACCGGGCTTCCAGGAGTAGGAAGCGCGAGTCCGCGATCTTTCTGCCCGGCCGCCGCTGGCGGTTCGATTGGAGGACCTGCGACCCGTGTCGCCGAGCGTCGTTCCCATCGTGCTGGCCCAAGCGGCGGAAACCAATCCGTGGCTGGTGGTGTTTATCGCGCTCGTCGCGGCGTTCATGGGCATGGGCGTCGTGAAGCTGCTCGGGTATCTTCGCAAACGCGACGCGGAGAAAGAGGCGCAGCAGATCATCGAGAAGGCGGAGATCCAAGCGGGCGCTCGCCGCAAAGAGGCCGAGTTCGAAGCCAAGGAGCTGGCCCTCCGCGAAAAGACCCGCATTGAAGAGCAGCTCAACGACACCCGCCAGAAACACTTCGACCGAGAGCGGCATCTCGACAAGCAGCAGGACTTGCTCGAACAGCGCGCCGACCAGCTCCACAAACAGGAGAAGATGGTCGAAAACAACCAGCGCAAACTCAGCGACAAGCTCGAAGACGCCAATCGCCGACAGGCCGAGCTGGACAATCTGCTCGATATCGAGCGGCAGACGCTGCATCAAATCAGCGGCCTGAGCCAGGAGGAAGCCAAGCGGCGGCTCCTGGAACGGCTCAACCAGGAACTGGCGCACGAGCAGGGAGCCCTCATTCTCAAGCTGGAAAAGGAGCTTGCGGCGACTTGCGACGCGAAGGCGAAGGAAATCCTGTTAACCTCGATCCAGCGGTTCGCCGCCGCCCACACGGCCGAAGCCACCACCAGCACGGTCGACATTCCAAGCGACGAGATGAAAGGCCGGATCATCGGCCGCGAAGGCCGGAACATTCGCTCCTTTGAAAAGGCCACCGGCGTCGACGTGATTATCGATGACACGCCCGGCGTGGTGATCGTCAGCGCCTTCGATCCCGTGCGCCGCGAGATCGCACGCAGCGCGCTCAACAAGCTCATTGCCGACGGCCGGATTCATCCCTCGCGGATTGAAGAGCTGGTGGCGGAAACTCAAAAGGAAGTCGAGCAAGCGATCCGTCGCTACGGCGAGGAGGCGGTGCAAGAGACGGAGGTCCGCGGACTGCACGAGCGCGCGGTAAATCTTCTCGGCCGGCTCCACTATCGCACGAGCTACAGTCAGAACGTGCTGCGGCATTCGATCGAGGTGGCGTTCGTGGCCGGCATGATAGCCGACGAAATGGGTCTCGACGCCGACCTAGCCCGCCGCGCGGGGCTGCTGCACGACATCGGCAAGGCGGCCGATCATGAAGTCGAAGGAGGCCATCCACAAATCGGCGCCGATTTGCTGAAGCGCTACGGCGAAGGGGCCGAGGTGGTCCACGCCGCGCTGGGCCATCACGACGATATCCGGGCCGACATGCCGTATACGGTGCTGGTGGCGGCCGCCGACGCCTGCAGCGCGTCGCGGCCGGGCGCCCGTCGCGAAACGCTCGATCGCTACATCAAGCGGATGCAGGAGCTCGAAACGATCGCCACCGGCTTCCCCGGCGTCGAGCAGGCGTTTGCGATTCAGGCCGGCCGCGAAGTGCGCGTCATCGCCAGCACGAAGTCGACGACCGACGAATCGGCCGCCAAAATCTGCCGCGACATCGCCAAGGCCTTCGAACAGCAGTTGACCTACCCCGGCGAAATCCGCGTCACCATGATCCGCGAGACGCGGTTCACGGAGATGGCCAAATAAGCGGTCCGTGGTCCGTTGTCCGTTGTTGGCTACGAGATCGACCGTACACGAATATAACTATTGACCACGGACAACCGACTATTGACAACGGACAAATAGCAGTGCGCATCCTCTTCATCGGCGACATCGTTGGCAAACCGGGGCGGCAGATTGTGGGCCGGGCCGTCGAGGGGCTCGTTGCAAAGCACCGGCTCGATCTGGTGATTGCCAATGCCGAGAACGCGGCGGGCGGCTCGGGGCTGACGCCGGCCAATTACCGGGAGCTTATCCGAGCGGGCGTCGACGCGATCACGCTGGGCGACCATGTCTACCGTCGCAGGGAGATTCATTCGGTGCTGGAAGGCGAGCCGAATATCGTCAAGCCTGCGAACCTTCCGCCCGAATCCGTCGGCCGCGAATGGGCGGTCGTCACCGCGCGTAACGGCGCGCGTGTCGGCATCGCCTGCCTGCTGGGCCAGCTGTTCATGAAGCCGGTGGATAGCCCCTGGCAAGCGGCCGACCGGGTGCTGGCCGCCATGCCCAGCGAAGCGCGGGTGCGGTTGATCGATTTTCACGCCGAAGCCACCAGCGACATGCAGCTCATGGGCCGGTACCTGGACGGCCGAGTCTCCGCCGTATTGGGGACACACACTCACGTGCCCACGGCCGATGAATGCGTGCTGCCTGGCGGCACCGCGTTCCAATGCGACGTCGGCATGACGGGACCGTTTGAGAGCATTATCGGTCGCCGGATCGACCGGGTGATGGAAACGACGCTTACCAGCCGTCCTACCGAATTCGACGTGGCGACGGGCGACGTGCGGCTTAGCGGCACGATCGTCACGGTCGATCCCGAAACGGGCCGGGCCACGGACGTCCAACGGCTGTGCGTCAAGGAGTCGGAGCTTGCCGCACCCTCGCCCGCCGAGGAAAAAAGCTGAGTTCTTTGGGCCCAATGCTGGCGGCAAAACCCGAATAGACCGGCCTGTTATCGGAACTTCTTGACATCCGCGCAAATTCCGGACATGCTGAATGTTGGTATTCGGTAGTTTGTTTTTCAGGTTTTTCAGCGCGGGCCAGCAGCAATCCAAGAGGTTCTAATGCCATTCAGGGCATGCGCGCGCCGACTTCGCGGTCTGCCAGCGGAGTATTGTAGTCGACGCGCCTCTCGTTACCGGTTGCTGCCCCATGGCGCCGATGATTCGCG
>CAZHIV010000308.1:0-13515 GCA_964532675.1 uncultured Planctomycetaceae bacterium | reverse complement strand
CCCAGGCTCAGCCGGGGCAACTGTTCGAGCTGCGCAACGCGGGCAACCTGGTGCCCAAGTACGGCGAGCATGTCGGCGGCGTGACGGCCACCATCGAATTCGCGGTCGTCGCGCTCGAGGTGCCGAACATCATCGTCTGCGGCCATTCCGGTTGCGGCGCGATGGCCGGCCTGCTGAATCCCCACCAGCTCGTGGGCATGCCCCGCGTCGCCGAATGGCTGCGGCACGCGGCGGTGGTCCGCGAGGCCCTGGCCGCGGCCGACGAGCTGGACGCGCCCGATGCCCTGCAGCGCGCCGTCGAAGCCAACGTCATCGTCCAGCTCGACCACCTGCGGAGCCACCCATCGGTTGCCGAAAAACTACAACTGGGGCGGCTCCAGTTGCACGGCTGGGTCTACGACATCGCCATCGGCGCGGTCACCCACTACGACGCGGACGGAAAGGAATTTGTGCCGCTCTAAATAGTTGGGCCGTCGTCAACTTCCGGTCGCCGCGTGCAGACCCACAAGGTTTACGTTCCACATTGGAACATACCGACGGACGAGGTCTTCCTTTAGTGCGCCCCGATAAGCGTCGCCGGGCTGGTCATCGCCAGCGATGACCGCGACTTGCGCGACACGACCTCCTATCGCGCGGCACTCTAGGTGCTGCATAAAACGTCGGCCGAGGTCGAGCGTGCGGCCGATGTAGAGCGGCGCTTTCGCCGCGTCGCGGAGCAAGTAGATTCCCGGCTGATCGGTGTAACGGTCCGGATTGAAGCGGCGCCACGATTGGAGGCGGCCGAAGTCGCGGCTGGCGAAAACAAAGTGGTACTTCTTCACTTCGTCGACCAACTCCCGGCTGGCCTTGCGGAACCGCAGCGCGGCCCAGCGGTATTGGGCTGGTGCGAAGTCCGGCGCATACCGCTTGGCGACGCGATCGAAGCACGCCACCTTTTCGGAATCGCAAAAGATCTCATCCAGCGACGGGCTGCCGAACTTGTCGCCGGCCAGGCGCCAGGCGATTTCGGCGGCGAAAGCGTAGGCGTCCATCTCGCCGTCGGAGACGTGCACTTTCCTGATTTGGCCTCGCTTGGGGAACCGGCCCGCTTTGCGAAGCCGCAACAGCTCGCGGTTCCAATCCGTAGGCCCGCCGATGAGGCCCGCCTCGCGGCAGGCGTCGTGAAACGCGCCCTGCAGTCGCGGCTCGGCCAGCAGCCAGTCGATCGAGTAGCCGTCGTGCGTGGCGTAAAAGGCTGCGACGATCGCATCGCGAATCATGTCGCGAACCAATTGCGCCGGCCTAGAACGCACGGCCGCATCGGCGGCGAACTCGCGGCCCGCCGATACGCTGTCGACCAGGCATACCATATCGTTTATTGCTTCGGCACGCTCCAGCCGCTTGCCGTTCGCCGTCGAGGGTGCACTTGCAATCGGGTCGGCCGGGCCGTTCAGCGCGTCTCCTTCGTGAACCGCGGCGATGCGGTCGGTGGCCGCGCGTACGTATTCGCCCGATAGCTCGCAGCCGACCCACTGGCGGCCCAGCTTCTTGGCGACGGCGAGCGTCGTGCCGCTGCCGGCGAACGGATCGAGCACCACGTCGCCGGGGTTGCTGCTGGCGCGAATGATCCGGCCCAGAAGCTGCTCGGGCATCTGGCAACCGTGAAAGCCCTGGCGTTCCTTGAACGTTCCGGCCACGCGGGCGTAGTACCAGGTGTCGTCGGTCGGCTGGAAGCCTTCTTGCAGGTCTTGGGGGCGGAGAATCCACGTGTCGTCCGGCAGCCGGCCCGCGGGGTTGGCCCGCTTGTCGGCGTACACCAGCGCCCGCGCCGACGGCACCCGGACCTGCGGATCGTCGGCATTGAACGTGAAGTTCTCCTCGTCCTTGACGAAGTGAAGCAGGTGGGCGTGCGACCGCGAGAACTTTCGAGTGCAATTGACGCCGAACGTGTAATACCAGACGACCCAGCTGCGAGCCATGAAGCCGACCTGGTGCTCCGCGGCTAACTTGAGCTCGGCGGCGTATTCGTCGCCGATCGCCAGCCAGAACGTGCCGCCTGGCGTTAGTACCCGGTACACTTCCTCGATCCAGGCCCGGCTCCAGGCCACGTACTCTTCAGGATCCTGCTGGTCGTGGTACGCATCGTACTCGTAGCCGATGTTGAACGGCGGATCGGCAAACGCAAGGTCAACCGTGCCCGACTCGATCTGCCGCATCACGTCGAGGCAATCGCCCTGGTAAATCCTGCCGACTTCGAGGGTTTGCCGCGGGGCGGATTCGGTTTCGACCGACATGCGGAGCGTCCTTCATTCCAGGGTTTGATGGGGGCGGTGATAAGTGAACCTCAATATGGTAAAACGGGCGCTCAGCCGCAAGCGGCGGATCGAGTTCCCCCTCCGACGATGTAAGTTCGGCACCATGAAATTCGCCATCTGCAATGAAATGTTCGGCGATCGGTCGTTTGCCGACACATTTTCCACAATCGCTAAACTCGGCTACACAGGGGTGGAGATCGCGCCGTTCACGTTGGCGCCGGGCAACGAACCGTTCAACGTGAGGGACGTGCCCGCCGAGCGGATTGTGGAAGCCCGCATGATGGCCGAGGACGCCGGCCTGGAAGTCGTCGGCCTGCACTGGCTGTTGGCAAAGACCGAGGGCTTTTACCTCACGAGCCCCGATCCCACGGTGCGGCGGCGGACGGCCGACTACCTGCGGTCGCTGGCCGAGGTGTGCGCCGATCTGGGCGGCAAGTTCCTCGTACTCGGCTCGCCGCAGCAACGAAACCTGCTGCCGGGCGTTTCCTACGACGATGCGGAGGCCTGCGCCGTCGAGGTCCTCCACGCGGCCATCCCGGCCTGCATGCAGTTCGGCGTGACGATCGGCATCGAGCCGCTGGGACCGACCGAAGGCGACTTCATCCTCAACGCCCAGGCGGGCATCCGGCTGGTCGAATTGGTCGGCTCGCGATACTGTCAGCTCCACCTCGACGTGAAGGCGATGAGCAGCGAAGGCCGGCCGATCGCCGACATCATCCGCGACAGCCGCGAGTGGCTGGTGCACTTCCACGCGAACGACCCGAACCTGCTCGGTCCCGGCATGGGCAACGCCGATTTCCGCCCGATCTTCGCGGCGCTGCAGGAGATCAACTACGACGGCTGGGTCAGCGTCGAGGTGTTCAAGTACGAACCCAGCCCGGATGAAATCGCGCGGCAGAGCATCGAGTACCTGCGGAAGGTTGAAACAGCCCTCGCTAATTCGCTGAGGGTGTCCGGGAATTGAGAACTCGATCACCTCTGTAGGGAACGCCCTCCGCGGCGTTCCGTGGCAGTGCGTTCCCGCGACGGAACGGCACAGAGGCCGTTCCCTACAGGGTTTAATTCCCGGACGGTCTCAATTAGCTTCCATCAAGCGAATCGCTTCAATCAGCACCTTGCGGTCCCCCTCATCTACTCGGAAATATGCGATCAGGGGCGAACTCGCAAACGATCTCCAGCCTTTTGGCAGTGCGAGACCTTTTTGATGTGCGTCATTTCGCAGTTCGGCGTCGATTCGATCGGCGGCTTGCGTGACTTCCGGCCGACTTGGATAGTCACACCAAAGAGCCGCTAACTCGTTCTCCGCATACTGGCTCCAGAGAACTGAGTAGCGAATCATTATTGGTCCGGCGAACCAAGTCGCTCTTTGATTTCTTTCAGCGTGGAGTAGGTGCCCGGATTCTCCACGCGACGCTGCAATTCCGCCCAATACTCGGCAGACATGCCGGGTGGCAATGATGGATCTGATTCAACGGCGGTGACTTGCGCCAAGCGGCGTCCGCTTGCATCGACGAACACGATAGGCAGGGATGCACCCACGATCTGCCTTGCCAACTCGTCGCTAACAGTAATTAGAGTCATCGCCGTCTACTCACAGGACAGTGCGTCAACTCGGAGTCATTTGCCTTCTTGGCATTATATCGCAGCCAGGCCCCATTGCAAAAAGACGAGTGGACTGCTTGCGTTTCACGCGCTGGTAGCGCGCAGCTCGGCCAGATGCTGGGCCGAGCCGACCAGCCGGTCCCAGTTCGCCTGGATGTATTCGGGCGGTCCGCCGATTTCGGCCACCACCACCGCCACATTTTCGGTCGGCACCATTTCGATGGCGTCCCACGGGCAGACCGTGAGCTCGTAGGGGTTGGTCTTCTTCTGCGGAATGTGGACGCACACCTCGCATCCGACGCACCGTTCCAGGTCGATCTCGCACCACTGCTGCGTGCCTTTCACGATGCCACGGTCGATCGTCTTGAGCTCGATGCAATCGACGGGGCACACTTCGAGGCACGACTCGCAGCCGGTGCAGTTGTCGGCGTTGATCACCGCCAACTCCTTGGGAACTTTCTTGCGGGGTCCTTCTTTGGCCATGGAATCGTCAAGGGCTGAGAGTCGAGGGCCGAGGGCCGTACTTCTGTACGAGAACGCCCCATATAGCCGCGACCCAACTGGGTCGCCGGCACGGCTGTGAAACCTTTCACAATCTTAGTCTACCATCGGGCGGCGGCCAAGGCGGGTATGAATGCGAATCGCCCGGCGACCGAGCTGGCCGATTCGATTCAGGCCTCGACGAGCACTCGCTCGGGCCGTGCGACTTGTTCCAGGGGGAGCGAGACCACGAACTCGCTTCCCCGATTGAGCCCCTCGCTCGCAACGGTGACGCTGCCGCCGTGCAATTCCACCAGGTTCCGCACGAGCGCCAGGCCAATGCCCAGCCCGCCGTCGGAGCGTTTCGACGCACGGTCGGACTGGGCGAACATATCAAACACGTGCGGCAGCATGTCTTCGGAAATGCCGATGCCGCTGTCTCGAACGGTGAGCACGGCGCTATCGGCCAAAGGGGCAGCCGTCACGCTGATTTCGCCGCCGTCGGGCGTGTACTTGGCGGCGTTTGTCAGCAGATTGGTAAGTACTTGTTCCAACCGGATTGGATCGACGAAAAGCGGCATCGGTCCGGCGGCGATGCCCAGGCGTAACTTGTGCTTGCGACCCGCCAGTAGTGGTTTCGCCTTCTCCGCCGCCGCCGCGACGATGGACGACGCATCGACGTGCCGGCGGTCCAGCCGGATCTTTCCGTGAGCCACGCGCGACAGGTCCAGCAAGTCCTCGATCAGCAGGTTAAGCCGGTGCACCTGCCGGTCGATAACCTCCACGTGGCCGCGGGCCTGGTCGTCGCCCGCGACTCGGTTGAGCGAATTGGCGTAGTGAATCACCGATAGCGGATTGCGCAGCTCGTGCGCCACGATGGCCATGAAGTCGTCCTTGGCCCGCTCGGCGGCCTGAGCCCGCTCCAATGCCCGCAACGAAACTTCAGAAAGAATGCCGATGGACAGGCTCACTCCCATGAACAACAACATGCCGATCAGCTCAATCGGTCCGCTAATCGCGAAGCTGCTTGCCGGCTCGGTGAAACAATAGTTGCCGACCAGAATGCTGGAGATCGCAGCCAGCGAAGCCGGCCACACGCCGCCCATCCAACCGGCAACCGATACGGCCATGTAGAAGAAACTGAAACTCAGGTGATCATCGAGGAGTGGGTCAAGCAGAAATCGCAATGCCGTCGCCAACGCAACGGTCAGCACCGCGGCGGCATAGCCACGAAATCCTCGCGATCGGAAATGTGCTAGCATCGGCGAGTCCCTTCAGCGCCCCTTCGTGAACGCATTCTACCGGCGGCCTGGCGTGCCCACAACGCGGCTCGCGCGGATGGGCCGCATTCTACCATGACGTTGCAAGGCGGCGGTCTGTTCGCGCAGTGAGGGGCGATATTCCGAAGGCTGCACTGCTGCCCGACTAACGGGGGATGGCCTCGTGCTGGATTAGCTCCGCCAGCGTCTGGCGGCGGCGCACCAGGTGGGACTGTCCGCTCTCGATAAGAACCTCGGCCACCAGCGGCTTCGAATTGTAGTTGCTGGACATCACGTAGCCGTAGGCGCCGGCGTTGCCGATGACGAGGTAGTCGCCGACCTGGGCCGGCGGCAACGAGCGGCGCGCCACGAAGCCGCCCTCCTCCTGCGTGAAAATGTCGCCCGATTCGCACAGCGGGCCGCCGACCACCACGTCGCGCAGCGACTCGCCGCGGGCCCCGGCCGGCTTGCCGCCGGCGGGGCAGACCGCCATCGGGTGATACGCGCCGTAAAGGATAGGCCGCGCGAGGTTGTTGAAGCCGGCGTCTACCAGATAGAAGGTGTTCTCGCCGGCCGACTTGACGGCCCGAATTTCGGTTATGAGCGAGCCGCTCTCGGCCGACAGGTAGCGGCCGGGTTCAACTTCCAGCGAAATCTCGTGCCCGAATTCCGTCGCCAGCCGGTGTCGGGTCGCATCCCACAGCTTGAAGTAAGCGGCGATGTCGATAAACTCCTGCCCTTCGCGGTAGGGCACCGGCAACCCGCCGCCCGCACTGATCGAGACGATCGACGAGCCGACCGCCAGCGCGGTCTGCTCCATGGCGGTGCACACGCGGCTCAAGTGGGCCAGATCGGTTCCCGACCCGATGTGCATGTGCAGGCCGGTGATGGAGAGCTTCGCCTTCTGAGCCCGCTCGAGGCAGTCTTCGATTTGCTCGTGCCAGATGCCGTGCTTCGACTGGGCGCCGCCCGTGTTGACTTTCTGGCTGTGCCCGTGTCCGAAGCCGGGGTTGATCCGTAGAGTAATCTCTCCCCCCTGCCCCCGCCTTTCGCCGTACTGGTCGATCATGTCGGGCGAGCCACAGTTGACGTGAATGTCGTGCTCGACGACGGTTTCCAGCGCGTCGCGGTCGAAGATGTCGGCGGTGTAAACGATCTCCGGGGGGTGCTCCTTTTGCCCCGGCTTGAATCCGGCGGCCAGCGCCCGCTGCACCTCGCCGGCGCTGACGCAATCGACGAGGCAGCCGTGCCGCCGCACCAGGTCCAGAATGGCCAGGTTGGAACACGCCTTTTGTGCGTAGCGCACGACGTCGAACGCGGCCAGATCGCCGATCCGCTCGGTGATCTTGGCGGCGTCGTAGACGTAAAGCGGCGTGCCGAATTGGCGCGCCAACTCGGAAATCGGCTTACCGGCGATGTCGGAAATCACTACTGGGAAGGCAACGGCGGTCGGCATGGTGAATGGGTTCGAATAGGTGTGATCGGCGAGTTTCGACTGGCAAAGAGTCCACTATAGCGAACTTGGACCCGAAAGGGCGAGCATGAGTTCGCGAGTCGCGGGACTTCGCGCGGTCGGCGTGGCACCGAACCGCGGCCTCGGCTAAGATTCTCGGACCAAGGCATTTCTTAACAGAGATCTCACGAGAGAAGGAGCTCCGACATGAAGCTCGCCGCAAACCCCGGCATGCTGCTGCTCGGCATCTGGCTGATTCTGTTCGGCGCCATCCCGCTGCTGAACCTGAACCTCGAGCTGGGGCCCTTGCTCGACGTCCTGGCCATCGCCGCGGGCGTTCTCATCCTGATGAACAAGTAAGCACCACAGCGAGCGGCGGGGTTCATCCCCGCGCGTATAACCACACCGAGCGGCGGGGTTTATCCCCGCGCGTATAACCACAGCGAGCGGCGGGGTTTATCCCCGCGCGTATAACCACAGCGAGCGGCGGGGTTTATCCCCGCCGGGATGAACCCGGCGGCTCGCCCCGACGCTTACTGTTTCGCTTGCAGCGCTTGCCGCTGGGCCTCGGTGGCCGCGGTGCCGATGGCTCGCAGCACGCCCTCTTCCGCGGCGAAGCGGTAGCGCAGCCCGTTGGGAATCAGCTTCCCGACCGCGCGAATGTGATCGCGGCCCTGGGCCTCGTTGCGAAGCATTTCGGCAATCGCCCGGGCGATTTCCTTCTGGTCGTCCTCTTCCGCCTGTTCGGCAGCCATTTCCACAATCGGCAGCAGCGAGATGCTCAGCTCGAACGGCGGCACGGCCTTGTTCGGCTCGGCCACCGACGCATCGATGGCCTGCTTTAGTGCGTCGAGATTGTCGCGTCCGCCGGCGAAGTACACGGCCTCCGGACCGATCCCGACGGTGAGATTCACCTCATCGCCAAGAAGTCTGCGCGCCTCCTCGTGCTCATCGGCCAGCGGCGCGTCGAGCGTGTGGAACGTCACGCCCGCATGCGTGGCGGCGTTCCATCGAATGCCGGGAAAGTTCGGGTTCTTGGCCGCCGCGGCTTCCAGCTTCTTCAACCCCTGGACGATCTTGTCCGTGTCTTTCACCACGGCGGCCGCGACAAACGTGAGCGAATCGGAGCCGACGTCGACCGCCGCGCCGACGTCAATGTGGCCGGCCCTGATCGTCGCCTCCAGTGCGTCGAACCAGTCGCTGAACGCGGCCTTGAGCGCCTCCGGGGCTTTGGCGTCGCTCTTGTCGACCCCCTTGTTGAAGCCGGCGCGAAGCGTCTGCATCGTCGATTCAAAATAGTCGATGTCCTGCCGGATCATTTCCGGATCGGCCTTCGTGACGAACGACACGGTCGCGGCTGCCTCCGGTTGATAGAAACCGGCGAAGTTCGTCCGCGGCTGTTCGTACGAGGCGATCTGCTGGGCCATCTTGCTGCCCGGCAAAAACGTTTGCGTGAAATCGACGTAGGTCTGCTGCTTCTCGGCGTCGATTGCCCAGCCAATGGTCATGGAATCGGTTTCGTTCAGCGTCCGCGTCGTCTGGGCCATCTGCGCTTCGGTCATTTTTTGACGCAGCTCGTATTGCTCGTCGCTTTCGTCCTCTTGCTGCTGCAGTTGCTGCTGCACGCCGGCCTGCATCATTTGAACCGCAAACTGGCGGTACATCTCCGGAACATCCTTCATCGAGATGCGCGCGGCCAGGTCGTATTCGGTCACCAGCTCGGCGAGAATCGCCTGTGGATTCTGCGGCAGCCGCGAGAGCGCATCCTGCGAAAGGCTGGCGTACGCCCAGCCGCCTTGCTCCTTGAGGAAGATGGTTCGCTGGCTGGGCAGCAGGAGTTCTTTCACACCGCCGTCGAGCTCCTTGACCTGAACGCCGAGGGCGGTCGCCACGTCGACCACCGCGCCAGCCTTGGCGACCGGCAGGCAGCCGACCGGCAGGAAGGCCGCGCCGTCGGTTTGCACGATCAGTCCCCAAGCCTGCGTCTTGTCGAGCGCCTCGGGTCCTTTCCCCTGGGTGAAGAAGGCAAAGCCGCCTTCGACCATCTGCCCCGCTTCCGGCCGGCCGATCAGCGTGCCGAGGGCCGTTACGTCGCCGATCAACTTCTGGTACGGCGCCACCGCCACGACGGCCACCGTTTTCAACTCGCCCTTCAAGGGCGGCGAGGTTTGAGCCCAAAGCGGCCGGCTATGCAGTGAAACCAGTGATACCGACAGGACGAACGCAATCCAACGAAGACCACGATGACGAAAGATGTCCACGGGATTTCTCTCCAATTGAGGTAATCTGGTCGAGCGAGAATCGCGGGCGGGAGTAACGAAGGGCGAACCACCGCCGTTTACGGCCCATACCGACGGCGAGCCTACCAAGTATACGGGACGAACCCCGAATCGTTGTTCGCCAAATCGGCGATTTTCTTGGGGCGAACCAGGGACCAAAGCTGAATCAAGAGTCTTTCAGCGTTCCCGGTAGACGATTCGACCCTTGGTGAGGTCGTAGGGCGAGAGCTCGACTCGGACGCGGTCGCCCGGCACGATGCGAATGAAGTGTTTTCGCATCCGGCCCGCCACGTGGGCCATCACGATGTGTCCACCCTCGATCTCGACGCGAAATCGCGTGTTGGCGAGGGCCTGCGTGACGACGCCCTCCACTTCGAGTGCTTCTTCCTTCTGTTTCGCCATAGAAAAACAATTCCTGGGGACGACCCTCCGGGGGCGGGCGGTTCGAGGCGCGCCAACGGGACTCGCCGCAACAACCGTACCAATCCTATAATCCTAGATTAAGCCTGCGTGCCGGTCCAGCCGGGAACGCGGACACGCGGGGGAAAGATCGCGAAATGCCTGGCGCCTTGGCTGGGGGGCCTTGCCATCGCTGCATTCAGCCGTCGGGGTGAAAAGGTACTCCCCAGCCACCCGGTGTGCCAATTGTGACGGTCAGACCGGTGGCGGCGCGGTCGAGTTGTCGCTGCAAACGGCCCCATTTGTCGCTTTTTTGATCCCCTCAATGCTCATTGGCCTTCCTCCTTTGCGGTACAGTTAAGTACTAACGCCATCCGGTCCACGTCAATCCAATCCCTTTACCATCCCGAAAGCCAACTCACTCCGTGAGCACCTCTTCTGAATATTCCCGGGTCGCCGGCGCCGAAGGCTCCACCGCGGTGGACGCCGAGCAGGTCGAACGCGCCAAGCGCGAGATTCAGGGGCTGGTGCAGGAAATCTCCGAATTGTCGCGGAGTGAGATCGCCCCGAACGATTTCTACGACGCGATGCTCAACAAGGTGGTTTCCGCGCTGGCGGCCCCCGGCGGGGCAGTGTGGACGTTTTCCCCCACCGAGGGCTGGCACCTGGCGTACCAGATCAACTTGCAGCAAACGGGCCTCGCCGACAATCCGGTCGGGCAACAGCAACATGGCCGACTGTTGCAACAGGTGCTTAACGGCACGGAAGGGGCCCTCATCGCTCCGCACTCCGGCGCCGGCTCGGCGACCGACAGCGACGAGCAAGCGGCCACCAATCCGACCGATTTCCTGCTCGTCATGGCGCCGGTCCGCAACGACCAGGGGCCGCAGGGTGTCGTGGAGGTCTTCCAGCGCCCCGGCGCGCGGGTGACGACGCAGCGAGGCTACTTGCGGTTCCTGCTGCAGATATGCGAGTTTGCCGGCGACTATTTGAAAGCCCGCCGGCTCCGACACCTTACGGAAAAGCAAACCCTCTGGGAACAACTGGAGACGTTTACCCGCACGGCGCACGAAAAGCTGCACGTGCGCCAAACGGCCTACACGATCGTCAATGAAGGCCGGCGGCTGATCAGCTGCGACCGGGTGAGCGTCGGCATCCGCCGCGGCAGCCGATGCCCGATCGAAGCCGTCAGCGGTCAGGATACCTTCGATAAACGCTCGAACGTGACGGTGCTGCTCAGCAAGCTGGCCGCGGCGGTCGTTAAAACGGGCGAGGACGTATGGTACTCGGGCGACACGTCCGACCTGGCGCCGCAGGTCGAGGCGGCACTCGATGCGTACGTCGATGAATCGCACACCAAGGCGATTGCCATTCTGCCCTTGATCGAGGCACGCGACGAAGAGGCGAAATTCGCCGAGGGCGAGGAACCGGATCCAGCCCGCGTCATCGGCGCCCTGATCGTCGAGCAGATGGTCGACAGCCGCACGCCGGACGGTTTTTTGCAGCGCGTCGAGGTGGTTCGCACGCACAGCGCGACCGCCCTGGCGAACGCCCTCGAATACGAAGGCCTGTTCTTGATGCCGCTGTGGCGGGCCCTGGGAAAGGCGACGAAGCTGTTTCGTGGCCGAACCTTGCCCAAGACGCTGGCGGCCATCACGGCCGCCGTGGCGCTCGTCGGCTTCCTTTGCTTTTACCCGGCCGACTTCAAGCTGGAGGGCGACGGCAAGTTGCGGCCCGAGGTGCGAAGCAATGTGTGGGCCGATGTCGACGGCGAGGTGCAGGAGGTGCTGGTCGAGCACGACGACCTCGTGACCAAGGGTCAATTGCTCGTTGTGCAGCGGAGCCTGGATTTAGAAAAGGAGATCGCCTCGCTCCAAGGTCAGTTGCAAAAGGACTTGAAGGATTTGAGTGGAACGGAAAGCGAGCTCGACTACAACGACGACTTCACCGACGTCGAACGGAGTCAAAAGGAAGCGCAGGTCCTGCAGCTCCGAGAGAGCGTGAAGAGCTTGCGGGAGCAACTCGAGCTGCTCGCCGCCAAGCAGGAAAAGCTGCAGGTCCGCAGCCCGATCGACGGGCGAGTCGTCACTTGGAATGTCGAAGAGCGGTTAGGCGGCGGACGACCGGTGAACCGGGGCGAGCAGTTGCTCGAAGTGGCCGATCCGACCAGCGATTGGGAGCTCGAAATCATGATGCCCGAGTCGCGGATGGGCCACATCGCCAAGGCCTGGACCGACGCTGACGGCCAGTTGCCGGTCACGTTCTTCCTGGCACTCAATCCAAAAGAGAAGCTGGAAGGCAAAGTGCGGGAGATTCACCGCAGCGCCGAGGTCCGCGGCGAAGAAGGCAATACCGTGCTGGTGCGCGTGTCGTTCGATCAGTCGCGGCTTCGCGAAGTCGTGGAGGAGCCGAAGATCGGCGCCACGGCCACCGCCGCCGTCCACTGCGGCCAGCGGGCCATCGGCTACGTGTGGCTGCACGATCTCATTGACTTTGTTCGCGCTAAGATTCTGTTCCGTTTATTTTAGTTGAAGTACGATGTACGACCACCCAAGCCAACGGCTTGCCGTTGGTCGACGACGCGTCGCCGGACTGGGTAACCCAGAAGGTTCATAGCCATGACCAGTGCATTACTTACCGCCATCGCCGTTTTGCTCCAAGTCGCCGCGCCTAGCGGCTCCGATCGTTACTCCGGGCAACCGGGCGATCCGGTCGTCAACGGGATCGTGAAAGTGGCCGATCAGATCAAGCTGCCGGCGGAGGAACCTGGCGTCTTGGTGCACCTAGCGGTCAAGGAAGGGTCCGAGGTGCGGAAGGGCCAGGAGATCGGCCGGATCGACGACAGCCAGCCGCAAACGCAAAAAAAGGCGGCCAATTACCAACTGAGCGCCGCCGTCAAACGCTACTCCGACGACATCGATATCCGCTACGCCGAGGCCACCGCCTTGGTCGCCAAGGCAGACTACGAGATGCTCGAGGAAAGCAATCGGCTGGCCGACAAATCCGTCGCGCAAACCGAGATCCGCGGCAAGAAGCTGGAATGGGACAAGGCCATCTTGTATGCCGAGAAATCGCGGCACGAGCGCGAGCTGGCCAAATACGAAGCCTACACGAAAAAGGCCGAGGTGGAAGCCGCCGAGCTCGCGATTCAACGCCGGCGGATCACGGCGCCGTTCGACGGAGTCGTCGAAGACTTGAGTCGCAAGCAAAGCGAATGGGTGAATCCGGGCGATACGATCCTCAAGCTCTTCCGGCTCGACACGATGCAGGTGGAGGGCGCGGTCGACCAGAGCCAATACGACCCGCACGAGCTCCAGGGCTGCCAGGTGACGGTCGAGGTGGAAATGGCCCGCGGCCGAAAAGAGACCGTCCGCGGCCGCATTACTAAAGTCAGCTCCATCATCCGCGGCGACGGCATGTACAACGTCCGCGCAGAGGTCGCCAACCACCAGCAGCACGGAAGCTGGATGCTGCGCGACGGCCTGCCGGCTACGATGACCATTCACCTCGGCACCGGCGGCACCGCCGCGGCCGGCGTCACGCGAGCGCAATAAAGACAAGAGCTTAGAGTCGAGAGTCAAGAGCCGGAAAGGTTAAGCTGGAGTTCTGGCTCTCCGCTCTTGACTCTAAGCTCTCGACTATTCCCCCATGGCCACCCTTGCCCAAAGCCTTGTTTCCAGCTCGTCGCGCAAGCTGCCGATTCGCATGCGGCCCGATTTGCGCGGGCGGAAGCATCGCTACCAGGGGCG
>CAZHIV010000307.1:0-9748 GCA_964532675.1 uncultured Planctomycetaceae bacterium | reverse complement strand
CGGCCGCTGCCGGTGAATCCCAGCGATCCCAACGGCTTCGAAACCATTCGCATCGGTGATAGCAGCCAGTCGCTGAGCAATTCGTTCACGACCATCGAAAACAACTTGTTCGAGCGGACCGACGGCGAGATCGAGGCCATTTCGAACAAATCGGGCAGCAACACGTTTCGCTACAACACGTTTCGCCAGGTGGCGGCCACACTCACGCTGCGGCACGGCAACGACAACCTCGTGGAGGGCAACTTCTTTCTCGGGCAGGACACCAACAACTCCGGCGCGATCCGCGTCATCGGTGAGCGGCAGACGATCGTCAACAATTACATCGCCAACGTCGACGATCGGGCGGGCGGCGCCATTTCGATCTCCGCCGGAGTGCCTAATTCGGCGCTCAACCAGTATTTTCAGGTTAAGGACGCGGTCATCGCGCACAACACGATCGTCAACGTCGGCGGACCCGCGATTACCTTCGACGACGGGCTGGGCAGCAGCGGCCGAACGCTCTTGGCCCAGGATGTCACGGTTGCCAACAATCTGTTCCGTAGCTCGGGGCCCACGATCTTTGAAGGCAACCAGGGCACGGGCTGGACATGGCAAGGCAACATCGCGTTTGGCGGCAGCTTGGGCCCGGTGGCCGGCAACCCCGGCGTGAGCGTCGTCGACCCGCAGTTGCAATTCGCCGCTGACGGCCTGTGGCGGCCCGGTCCCGCCAGCCCGGCCATCAACGGTGCTGCAGGCGATTACAGCGGGCTCACCGCCGTCGACATGGACGGCCAAGCGCGAATCGGCATCTACGACGTCGGCGCCGACGAGGTTTCACCGGCCTCCATCGTGCGTCGGCCGCTCGTGGCCGGCGACGTGGGTCCTTCCTGGACTCAGGTCGATCCGCCAATCTTTCCTCCGGGCGGCGGCTGTCGGCTCGCCGGCTGCGCTCTCCAGGCCGAAAATTATTCTGCAATCCTCGATCCCGACAACGACGGCAACATCTGGACGAAGCTCGCGGTCGCCGAAGCGCTCGGCGGGCAGGTGATCAAAGCGCCCAACGGCAACACGGTCAACTTGTCCGGTCCGCACGATACGATCGCGATCTACGAGATGGAGTTTCAAACGGCGGGCGTCTACACGGCCTACTATCGCGTCCGCGGATTCAGCAGCTCGACTGACAGCTTCTACACCCCGGACGATTTCGGCGACGATCCGGTCAATACGGTCACAACCGGACAGACGGGTGATTTCATCTGGAAGAAAGACCCTGTGACATTTTCAATCTCGCCGTCGCACCTTGGCATGCCGCTCGAATTTCGCCTCGGTATGCGCGAGCAACTAGCCGAGATCGATGCGCTGGTGCTCAATTTGAGCTCCTCTCTCACCAGCGCGCAGTTGGATGATTTGTTCGCCGTGCTACCGGGCGACTACAACGCCGACGGCCAGGTCGACGCGGCTGATTACGTCGTGTGGCGGAAGGGGTACGGCGAATCGGTGCCGAACTGGAGCGGCGCCGATGGAAACGGCGATGGAGTTGTCGACGACGACGATTTCGCGGTGTGGACGGCGGGCTACGGGTCGTCCGCAGCCGGCTCCGGATCGGCGCTGGCGCCGCCGGTTCCCGAGCCAGCGGCGATGGCGCTCGCGTGCTTCGCACTCGTCGGCGCTTGCCTTTCGCGGAGGCGCCTCGCTCACCGCGTCATCGTGGCCATTGCAGAAAGGGATGGTGGACCATGACCTGTTCCGATGAACCGAAAGGCGCCGACATTTCCCGGCGCAAGTTCCTGAAGACGACCGCCGCCGCAACCGCGCTGGCGGCGCCCTATTATGTGCCGGCTTCCGTGTTCGGCGCGAAATCGCCGAGCAACCGCGTTACGGTGGGCTGCATCGGCGTGGGAAATCAAGGATTCCCGAACCTGCGGCGGTTCTTGAAGCAGCCGGATTGCCAGGTCCTCGCCGTGTGTGATGTGAACCGGGGCAGCCACGGCTACAGGGCGCCGGCCGACTTTTACGGCCGCGAACCGGCCAAGCAGGAAGTCGAACGGCACTATGCCAAACAGAACGGCACGCCGCGCTACGCGGGCTGCGAAGCCTACAACGACTTCCGCGAGCTGCTCGCGCGCGACGACATCGACGCGGTCATGCTGGCCCCGCCCGATCACTGGCACGAGGCAATGACCATCGCCGCGGCCAAGGCGGGCAAGGACATCTACTGTGAGAAACCGCTGGGCCTGACAATCGGCGGCCAGCAGAAGATGATCGACGCGGTGCGGAAACACGAGCGGATTCTGCAAACGGGCAGCCACGAGCGATCGAACCCGCTCGTGCGCCAAGCGTGCGAGCTCGTGCGCAGCGGCGCGATCGGCAAAGTGCAGCGCGTGGTGGCTCACGTCGGACGACATAACATGGTCGGCCCCGGCCCCGGCTGGCAGCCAATGAGCGTGCCCGACGGCTTCGACTACGGCTTGTGGCTCGGTCCCGCGCCGGAAGCGCCGTACCACGAGGACCGCTGCCTCTACAATTTCCGTTTCATCTACGACTACGCGGGCGGGCAGATCACCAACTTCGGCGCGCATTCGCTCGACATGGCTCAATGGGGACTCGGCAAGGACGACAGCGGGCCGACGCTCGTCGAGCCTATCTACGCCGACTATCTGCCGGAGGGAAGCCTGTTCAATGCGGCCACGCACACGTTCTTCCGGTGCAAGTACGCCGATGGGGTGGTGCTGGAGTGCGTTACGTCCGAGCCGGCCGTCCGCTGCATTTTCGAGGGGAGCGAAGGCGTAGTGCGGATCGACAACATGGGGCAGAATTTCGTCGTCATCCCGAGTGGTCTCAGGCCGAAGCCGGCCGTCGATGCTGAAAAGTATCACTCCGGAGACGATCACGTTCGCAATTTTCTCGACTGCGTCAAGTCGCGAAGCGAACCGGCGGCTCCGGTCGAGATCGGCCATCGCACTGCCACCCTCTGCCATTTGGGCAACATTGCGATCAAGTTAGATGCAAAGCTCAAATGGGATCCGCAGGACCAACAGTTCGTCGGCGAACGCAGCAGCAGCGCGAACGCGCTGTTGAACCGAGAGTCGCGCGATTCATGGAAGGTCTAGTTTAGTCAACCATCTCGCAGTCGCGACAATGCCTACCAGGAAACAAAGCGAGTCGATACCGGCAAGTCAACACCGCTCCGCGGCGTCCGCGGTCGAAAAGCGCAGCGACGTCCGGCTTAGCGCGGCGGAGTTGTTCTTGATTCCCGTGCGTACGCGCGTTCCGCTGAAATTCGGGTCGGAGACGCTCACTTCCGTGACCTGTGCGCGGGTTCGTGTGTGGGTGCAAGATCCGGCCGGGCAAATCGCCGCCGGCTGGGGCGAGACGCCGTTGAGCGTACAATGGGCCTGGCCTGCCAGGCTGTCCTACGCCGATCGATACGAAGCGATGGTCAATTTTTGCACGACGCTGGTGCCGGCTTGGGCCGACTTCGGCTCGTGGGGCCATCCGTTGGAAGTTGGGCATCACTTTGCGCAAACAGCCGCGCCGGCGCTTCTCCGACAGTTCAACGATCGTCGCGAGCCGGCTCATAGCCTTCCCCTGCTGGCGGCGCTGGTCTGTCTGTCCGCCTTTGACATTGCCCTTCACGATGCCTATGGAAACCTGCACCACGTTCCGGTCTACGACACGTATAATTCCCAGTGGATGAACCGTGATCTGTCATGGTATTTGGAGCCGGCCGAAGGCTCGGACGTCGATTTCGGCGGCCTCTACCCGCGCGATTTCTTCTCACTCCCGCCGGCAACGCGCCTGCCGGCGTGGCACCTTGTCGGCGGACTCGACCCGCTCGACATTAGCGAGATAAACGGCCAAACTCTCAATGACGGACATCCGGCTGTGCTGGGCGATTGGATCCAGCGCGACGGATTGTTCTGCCTGAAGATCAAGCTGCGCGGCAACGACGCGGCTTGGGACTACGACCGCATCGTGCGAGTTGGTCGCATCGCCGTCGAGCGCGGCGTCCGGCATCTGTCGGCCGACTTCAATTGCACGGTGAGCGACCCCTCGTATGTCAACGCGATTCTGGACCGGCTGGCTGCTGAAGTGCCCGACATTCACCGCTTGCTGCTTTACGTGGAGCAACCCTTCGCGTACGAAACGGAGGACCAGCCGCTCGACGTACGGAGCGTGGCGGCCCGCAAGCCGCTGTTCATGGACGAAAGCGCCCACAGTTGGCAGCAGATTCGCATGGGCCGCGCGTTGGGCTGGAGCGGCGTTGCCCTCAAGACGTGTAAGTCGCAAACCGGGGCGCTGCTATCGCTGTGCTGGGCCAAGGCCCACGGAATGGACCTGATGGTGCAGGATCTAACCAACCCGATGCTCGCGCAGATTCCGCACGTGTTGCTGGCGGCCCATGCCGGCACAGTCATGGGCGTCGAGACCAATGCGATGCAGTTCTATCCGGATGCCTCGGCCGCCGAGGCCGCAATCCACCCCGGACTCTACTCGCGGGTCGACGGCCACGTCGATCTTTCGACCCTTCGCGGCCCGGGCTTCGGCTACAACGGCGCGGAAGCCGTGCGCACGCTATTCGCTCCAGTCGCCAGCCACGGCCGAGTGGAGCCAACCGCCGTGCCTCGTTGGCACGCTCGCTAATTGTTTTCGCGGAGCTCTGCACATGTATCGCAACAGCAGGATTTCCCGCCGACGATTCGCGCTCGTCGCGATTGCGGCTTGTATCACCGCGCCGCCGGCTGCCCGCGGAGTCGCGGCCGAGAGCTCCGGCGAAACGCCGCCGACCGCGTACTGGGACGGTGCGCATCTGGCGTCGCTCCGAGCGGGTGAACTGGAAAAGATCGCCCGTTACAAGGAAGTCGTGAAGCGGCTGCGAGAGAACGCCCGAATCGCGCGTAGTCGTGGCCCGTATTCTGTCGTGTTCAAGGACGTTGTGCCGCCCAGCGGCGACAAACACGACTATCTTAGTTACGCCCGCTACTGGTGGCCGAACCCGGAAACGGCGGACGGCTTGCCGTACGTACGTCGCGATGGCCAAACGAATCGGGACATCCTGGCGAAGGGTGATCGCGACCCGATCGGCATGTTTTACGACGATGTGGAAACACTTGCTCTGGCCGGTTACTTGCTGGGTGAAGAGGACTCCGCCGAACACGGGGCGCTGCTCGTTCGCACGTGGTTCTTGGAACCCGATACGCGGATGAACCCCCACCTCCGCTATGGCCAAGCCGTGCCGGGGCGCACCGACGGGCGCGGATCGGGGATTATTGACACGCGCCATTTTATTCGAGTTCTGGACGCTGTCGCGCTGCTGAAGGCGACCGGCGCCTGGACGGATGCCGACCAGGACGCCCTCGTCGACTGGATGAAGCAATACCTCGACTGGCTGCTGCACCACCCCATGGGCAAAGACGAGGCCAGCGAGAAGAACAATCACGGCACCTGGTACGACGCTCAGGTGGCGGCGATCGCGATGTTCGTCGGCGAACGCGAAACCGCCCGGCAAATCGTCGCGACGGCCAGGTCGAAGCGGATCGACGCCTGCATCGAACCCGACGGGCAGCAACCCGCGGAGCTCGATCGCACCAGGGGACTACATTACTGCGTGTTCAACATGTCGGCCATGTCCGTTCTGGCACGCGTCGGCGAGCATCTGGACGTCGACCTGTGGAGCTACGAGGCGGAGGATGGGAGCAGTATCCGCCGCGGACTGGATTTCGTCATGCCGTATCTCGCGGGCGACAAGGAGTGGCCGCACGAGCAGATCGAGGAGCTGCGGGTGTCGCCAAGCGACATGGGCCTGTTCTTTCTGGCCGCCCATCGTTACGACGAGCCACGATACTTGCGTGGTCTCGAGAAAGTGCTCCGTGAGCCCATGAAATTCCAATATGCGCCGCTCCTTTTCCCCGTCGTTTGAACTACCAATAGGAGAGCTTTCCCGTTTTGTTCCCAGGCCCGTCCGCATCATTTATGATGAAACTAGGCGGGTCCGGGCCGCGTTTTATCGCGTCCTTCCACAGGCGGTGCCACTGTTGAACCGAACCGGCATACTCTCGACTGCCGCCGCATTGGCCGCCTGCCTGACACTCCCCGCCAGTGCGGTCGAAAGCCAGTGGGTCCGCACCGGCGCGACGGGCCGCTTGGTGTACGTGCCCGATGCCGAAGGCGACCGCGTTCTCGACTTCTCCAGAGTCGGCTATCAAGGCCGTGGAACGCAGCTCATCCCAGATAACGTGCCCAACGTCGCGGTCGTTTCGCCCATACCGGGCGACGACACGGCCAATATCCAGGCAGCCATCAACGCCGTAGCCGCCCTGCCGCTTATCGACGGCTTCCGAGGAGCCGTCCTATTGCAGGCCGGCGATTACGATATCGGTACGAAGCTCACCATCGGCGCCAGCGGCATCGTGCTCCGCGGCGTCGGGCGCGACACCAGCGACACAGTGCTTCACGGGCGCGGCACCGGCCAACGGCCGCTGGTCGAGGTGCTCGGCGCCGGCTCCCCGTCGTTTTCCGGGAACCCCAAGCGCAACATGATCGATAAGGTAGTGCCCGTGGGCGCCACGAGCTTCCGCGTCGACTCGGTCAGCGGACTGGCAGTCGGTGATACGGTTCGCGTTGAGCGGCCCAGCACCGCGGAATGGATCGAAGCGGTCGGCGTGCACGTGCCGCTCGACGACGATCCGGCCTGGGAGCCGGGCACGATGAATATCCGATACGATCGCACGATCACGCGGATTGAGGGCAACCGCGTTTTCCTCGACGCGCCGCTGGCCAACTCGTTCGAGCTCGAATACGGCGGCGGCACCATCCAGCGCTATTCCTGGGCGGGCCGGATCGAGAACGTCGGCATCGAGAACCTGCGAGCCGAGTCGGACTTTGCCTTCGATACCGACGAGGACCACGCTTGGGAGTTCGTCTCGATCTCCAACGCGCAAAACGTTTGGGTCCGCCATGCTACGTCGCAGTATTTCGGCGACTCGGCCGTCGTCAGCAACCCAACGGCGAAGTGGGTAACGGTCGACGATGTCGTTAACCTCGATCCCAAGAGTATCGTCACGGGCGAGCGGCGCTACACGTTCGACTTGAGCGGCCAGCTCGACTTTGTCACAAACTCCGAGGCCAACAGTGGCCGGCACGATTTCGTGAACAACAGCACCCGCCCGCCCGGACCCCATGTTTTCCACAACTCCGTCGCCAACAACGCCCTCAACGACAGCGGCCCCCACCAGCGCTGGGCCACCGGGACGCTGTTCGACAACATCACGGTGAGCGGCGACAACATCAACGCCCGCAACCGCGGCAGCTTCGGCACGCGCCACGGCTGGTCCGGCGCGAACATGGTGATTTGGAACTCCACGGCCGACGGCTTCATCGTGCAGAACCCGCCGACCGCGCAAAACTGGCTGATCGGCTCGACGGGCGCCGTCATCGACGATCTGACTTTCGGCCCTCAGCCGCCGGCCTATGTCGATTCGCACGGCACACCAGTCACTGCCGGCGGCACCACCAGCCTCTACGAAGCCCAGATGAACGACTCGGCCGATATCCGCGAATTCCATTGGAATGGCGGCGTTGGTAATTGGACCGATGCACTCCAGTGGCGCGAAGCCGTCGCGCCGGGCGTGTACCGCGTAAGCGTGCGCGATTATCTCATGGGCGACATCGACGGCTATTCGAACGACGGCGCGGGCAGCGTCGATGCCGCGTACATCGATCCCGCCTGGCAGACCGCGATCCAGGCCTCGTCGGCTCTACCCATTACCGGTTTCGACGATTTGGCCGGCAATGAAAACGTGGCATTCACCATCCAGCATCAACTCGGCCCCGGCGAGCGAGTCGTGCACGGCTATTTGGCAATGGCCCTGCGCGAGTCGGCCGGCGGGAATGTGAGCACCGATTTCATTCGTTTGTTCGATCACGAGCCGGCTCATCGGCTCAATTTCACTGATCTTGGGTGGGATGCAGAGATCAACCCCACCGACTCGTTTGTCGGCGTGATCGACCTGGGCGTCTTCCTGGACCACGTGCAGAATGGCTCCGTGAATGTCCAGCTAAACGACGACACAGGCGCTGATTGGGCCTACTATGTCGTGACGGTCGCGACGCCAATCGGCGACCCGGCGGGGCCAAGCGTGTTCCTGGACGGCGGCGGCATCACCACGGTCGATTCGGCCATGCCAACCCTCCGCGCTCTGCAAATCGGAGGCGGAGTTGGCGGGCACCTGCGCATCGAATCCACCGGCGAGATCGACATTGCGGGGAGCTTCGAGCAACTTGCCGATGGCTCGCTCACGCTCGAGTTAAGCGCGGACGCGCTTAACGAGCCCTTCATTCAAGTTGCCGACGAAGCCGAGCTGGCGGGTTCGCTGTCGTTTGAGTTGCAATCGGGTTTTTCGCCGTTGCTTGGCGACGAGTTTCAGATCCTTTCCGCCGTTGCCGGTGTTCACGGCGAATTTAGTGACGTCCTGTATCCTGACCTTCCTTCAACGATGTCTTGGAAGCTGCGTTACGATCCAACGGCGGTGCTCCTCAAAGTCACCCTGGCCGGCGATTACAACGACGACGGAAGCGTCGACGCCGCCGATTATGTTGTGTGGCGCAAGACGGACAGGACGCCGGGCGGCTACGACACCTGGCGGGCCAACTTCGGGGCCATAGCCGGCGCTGGAAGCGGCTCGGCGAGCGGCACAAATCTCCCAGCCACTGTGCCGGAACCGGCGTCGGCGCTCCTGGTCCTGTTCGCCGCCTTCGTCTGCGGGCAACGTCGGCGGACAGCATAGCTCCGCGCTGTTCGCGGCCGACTAGTCCTCTGGCAAAAGTTGCTCGGCACAATTGGAACGCCGCCGTTCAGCGGCGCCGACGGCAACGGCGACGGCGAGATCATATAAGCCGACTACGGCGCGTGGCGAGGCAACTTCGGCAACACGCTTTCTTCGCCCGCCGCCGACAGCGGAGCGGCTGTCACCGCGGCCATCGATGAAGCGATGGCCCTCGGAAACCAGGCGACGACTCAAGAACACACTGCCCAGAACACGACGGCATTCGACGAGGCACTGGACCCGGCGGGAAACGACGTCGCACTCCGGTTCAATTCGGCGGCGACATCCACCGCACGTGTCGCGAAGTTCCGGCTGCCGATCGTGGCGCGTATTATTCGTTTCGATGCGGCAGGGGCTGACTTGCTGCTGGCAGTCTCGCCCGCCGAAAGTGCCACGCGAAATGAGCCGACCGGCCCGTTGCGCAAAGCAGCCGAAAGGGATCTCGCCGCCGATCACGATGCAGCCCGGCTCGGGGCCTCGGATGCCTGGTTCGCCGCGCTGGGCAGTTCGCCGTTTTGAGCCGTGTCGCGACGGGCGACGCGGCTGGAGGCGGAGTCGGCCAGCGGATCCGCGGAGCCCAGGGCGTTCCTCGCCAGCCGATTTCCCCGGTTGTCCGTCTTTCTGGCGTCAAATAGCCATGACGACTTGGGTTCACCCATGGTGGACAGGCGATGGCCGGCTGATGGCGGGAGATTCGCGAGCCGCCGCCTGTTACAATGACCGCGGGCGCTTGAATCGGTTGCACTTCGACCCCAAATGGTAAGTATTCAATTGGATGGAACGTGAAGGCTGTGACCGAAATCGATGGCGAAACGCTTGAGCGTTGCCGGGCCTATTTGAAGCTGCTCGCCTGCACGCAGCTCGATTCCTTTCTCGGACAACAAGTGGATGCGTCCGACCTGGTGCAACAGACATTGCTGGATGCCGTGGCAAAGGCGGAGCAA
>CAZHIV010000306.1:0-10464 GCA_964532675.1 uncultured Planctomycetaceae bacterium | reverse complement strand
AACCCACCGCAGCAGTTTGCGGAGGTTGTACCCGGCGGCGCTCAGCAGGGCGTTGATTTTGTCGCCTTCGGGACCGGTCGCCGCGGTCGGTATCGTTGTCTCACTACTCGTAGGCATCGTTGCGGGCGTCGCACCTGGCTGGCACGCTTCACGGACCAAGATCGTCCCTGCGCTTCGCAACGCCTAGCTTGGGTTCATCTTGGCCATCGAGCTACGGAAGGCTTTGCGGTACCTGAATCTGCGATGCGCCCTTCGCTCCCGCTTCCAGGCCAGCGAACGTGACTGCATCCGGTTTGTCGCGCCCGGCCTTGACGGTGTATGTACCGGGCGCGTAGACGTGCGGGTGGAACCGGTTTCCCTCCGTGCGAATCGTGTAGAGGATTTCGCCCGTGCGTTCTTCCACGACTTGCACGACCAGGTTCGCTGCTCCCGGGGAGATCAACTCAGGAAGCCAGGCGGTCGGCGTGCGGCCGTCGTTGTCGGCGCTGGCGACGGAAATGGGCCAACCGGGAAATTGGGCCTGGTCGCCCTGGCTAGCGTCGGCGAAACGTGGCCAGCATTCGAAGGTAACGCTCCGCGTCTGCTTGTGGAACCGCACCAGGCCGTATCCGTCGGCCCGCTGATGCTCGTCGTTAATGTCCGATGGGTTGGCATAGGCGAGCATGGAAATTTTGTTGCCCAGGCCGTCCTCGTAGTCCCCGGTCCAGGGCAACGGCGAGTTCGGCACGGGATTTGGGCCCGGCCGCTCGTCGTGCGGATGCCACCAGCGCCCATAGATGGTGTTCACCAGGGCGGGGCTGGTGAATGCGTAGGGGCCATCTCGCCATTCGCTGATGCCGTGCTTGACGACTACCGCCAAATGTTGATCACCGCAGAGATGAACGGCCGAGGCACGGCGAATCTCCTCCAACGCGCGATTGCGGCCCGACTGCGGCCAACCGTTGCAGTCGAGGTCTGCGAGCAGCCGATTTTCACGCTGGCCGTGCATGTGCACGGCGCCGCAGAATGCCGTTTGGGAAAGTACGGCTTTCATTTCCGCGCCGATCCAGTCCATCCCCCACATGCGCAAGAACTTGAGCTGCCGCTCGCCCAACAACTGCAGCCCTGGTAAATCGATGGTTGCCGGGTCATAGCTCGGATCGTTAATGTGATCCGGTCGCGGCCCCTGCTGCGGAATCTTGCCTGCAGGACCGGATTTGAATTTCCGGTCCTCGACGATCGCGAAATCCACACCGCCAACTCGCAACCGCGTATAGTACACCGTGATGCCACGCTCGACTGGTGCGGGATCAAAAGCATCGGGCAAATGCCAGGTTTGCTGACGCTGCACCATGTTGACGTACGCGACCGGATAGAAGTAGCCGCCGTCGGCGCCGTCGCGGCGGCGAGATCGCTTCCCATTTTCACCCCAAAGGTTCGGATGCCCGACGTCGTGATCGTCGGGAATCGTAATCGTCGGCCGATCGCGGAGGAGCTCGCGAAACTGTAACCCGAATTCGATCCACCCGGCCGTGTGCTCGGTATGCCGGTATGTCTGGTCTCCGGCAAAGAACAGCAAGTCCGGATCCTGGACCTTTAGGTTATCGATGATTTCCGGCCGCAATCCTGTCGTGCGACTGGAATTGCACGACATGTTGGCGACCACGATGGTGTCCTTTTCCACCGGGTCGTGGCGGATAAGTCCTTCGAATACCGAACGCTCGCCATGCCGAACGCGATACAGAGTGTCCTTCGACGAATCCCACGGTGCGATCCGGAAGTGAGCGCTCCAACCCGGATACAGAACTTGCGATCGGGAGGTCTCTATCCATTGGGCGCCGTTGTGGAGCTCGAGTCGAACTTCGCGGGGCTCGTCCGGTTTGAGCGGAAATAGTTGCGCTGTGAGCTTCAATACGCCGCGATCGTGCGCGTACAGGGCGAACGCAATAACCTCGTCGCGCGGCACATCCATTCCTGGCGGCGACTGCGGCCCGTCACCTTTCGGCGTTCTCCACCACTCACCGGTCGTCAAGGAATCAAGCCGTGGAAAGCCTGCGCCAAACGGCGTGCTTGTGCCCGCGGCAGAAACTTCGGCTCCCTGCGCCGACGCACCCTGCAAACAAAGCAATCCGGCGACTTTCAGAAAGAGACGACGACTCAGGCTCATTTCATCAGCGTCCCTTAAGAAAGGGGGTTTCTAGAACCGGTTTCAAAAAAGTAGAAGCGAACCGGACGCGAGCCACCCAGAGGATTGCCGCCGGCTGATCGGATCAGCCGCGGGGCGCTAGCCCCGGTTTTGAAACCGGTTCTCGTGATCGGTGCTCTGCGACGGAGCCATGGGAGAGCCATCGCCACTCCTCGGGGTGGCCAGCCTTGCAGGGGTTTCGCCCATGCCCACGCCCACGCGACTCGACGGAGACTCGCCGAAGGCTTCGGTCCCGCGCATTGCCGCGCGCTGACGAGCTGGCGTGGAACGGCCCGCCGCCTTGGCACGATCCCCACTGCGGCGCCACGGCGGTGTGCCGGCCGGCACGGCTCGCATTGGTCATCAGGGCTCTGCCCAAATAAGTAGGTCCCGCTTGCCGAGCGGGACCTGCGAACCAGTGAAACATCGGACATTTCGCAAGGTCCCTTCCGGCAGAAGGGACCTACAATCAACTTTTTGGGCAAAGCCGGTCATCAGAGTTGCGAGACGCCAAGATCACAGCGTCGAGCTTACACGTTCGCCGTCTCCAGCTCTGCGAACAATTCGTCGATGGCGGCGAAGTCGTCCTCGTCGTGGTCATCGCCGTTTGAACCGTGCTGCTCGACATCGCGATCGGGATCGGCCTCGATTGCCAGATCGAGCAACAGGCTATTGGCTGTCGCGGTGAACTCGAGGTCGCCTGAACCAACGGCCGCGGTACGTGACGAACCGACTCGTCCGGTCGACGTGGAGAACGCTGGCTCCACCAAGCTGGCGAGCGCTTCGTCCCGAGCACCTCGGGTCCTGCTGACCTCGCCAACGTTCGATGCTTTGTCTTCGAACGTCGCCGCGGGAGGTTCTGCAACCGCGGTGGCCACGTATTCGACCGACGCGACCGGCTCGTAAACACTCGCCGGCTCGACGGAGACGGACGCCAGCGAAACGTCGGCCGTCTGCGCTGGAGCCGACTCGCCTCCACTGGCCGCCACGGGGTCGTCCGCACTAGCGGAGGAGGTCGGGGCGGCACCGGGGAAGGTCTCGCCGAAATTGTCCGTCCACAAATCGTAGTCGTCTTCCTCGACCTCTCCGACGCCGTCGCCATCGGCGATCGTGTAGTTCGCGACGAAGCTGCCATTGTTTTTGCGCCAGATGACATAATCGGCCGCATCGACGACTCCGTTGTGGTTATAGTCGCCGGGTTGAGCGTCGATCACGGCAGAGCCGTCGACGTCGGTCCAGGTCAAGCCGCCTTCATTCGGATTGGCCGCCTCCGGGTCGAGCGTGCTGGTGCCGCCGGCCAGCGCCACATCGCTAACGGAGAAATCGAGGTCGGCGATGACGCCTTGGCCCGTGCTTGATGTTTCACCCATCGAATTGAACATCGCGACGGTGACGCGATCGGATTGCGATGGGTTTGCGACCAGGTTCCAACCATTCCCCGCAGACCAGAAGGCGCCGGGCGTGGCACTATCAAACGTCAGCAAGTCGTCGTTGTAATCCACATGGAACGTGGCACCCACGACCGTTTCGGCCGGCAATACATTCAGATTCACCGGAACCGTAACGGTACCCCCGGGCGTAGCCGGGATGCCGGTGTCGATGGAGTACTCGGGATCGACACCAGAGGCGCTAAAGACAAGCGGCATGCCCGGCGGAATCGGCGGCACCTCGGGCACGTCGATCGACACCGCCTCCTGCGCGACGTAGGATGCGTCGAGCCCGGAGAGCGTGCCGTCGCCCGATGCGTCGCCGACAATCCGCGGGTCGGTCCAGTCATGGGCGTCAAACCCGGAATCGAGACCCACGACGACCCGGGAAATCAAGCCGGCATCGGTTCCGCCATACGATCCGTCGCCGTCTGCATCGCCCACGTAAGCCGCCTTGTGAACGGCGACATCGGCCTTCGAAGCGATCAAGTCCTCATTGACGCGCAGGTTCGTTAGGCGGAGCGCCTGACTGTCGCCATACGGCGCGGTGGCGGGCACTTCAGCGTCGAGACGAATCAACTCGACGTTCGCCCCGCTGAGGGCATTCGAGCCGGAGATCGTGATCTTAAACAAGGTGTGCGTCGCGTCGATATTGATGGAATTGGTCGTGATCGACCAGCCGCCCGCTAGAGTCGGACCGCTGCCGAGCGCAGCACCGGTGATCGTCAGCAGGTTGGGATCGTAGAGCACGTCGACGTCGACGGCAGTCACCCCGGTACCCGTGCTGATCCTGATGGGTAGACCCAGCCCCGTTTCGGGAATGTTGACGTCCTGCCCCGCGCCCCGCGCGAAGTCCGGCAAGTAGACGATGCGCGTGTCGACCACCGGTGCGTTGACGACGAAGTTCGCCGTGTAGTGGTCGCCGACCTCGCTGTCGTCGAAGTCACCGTCGCCGTCCAACAGGTTCGGACCATCGTGGAACGCCGTGGCGCCGCTGAACAGCGTTACGGTGTAGTTCCCCGCCGCGAGAACGCTTCCAGTCCTGACGAAGGTCAGCGTGTTTGTATCCGCGGCCCATACGATGCTGCCCTCGATATTCTGGACGCCGTTGCGAACCAGCGTCACGTCGGCCGGATCGAGCGAATTGCCATCATCGAGACCGTCGTACAGGTTCAGGTCGTCGAGATTCGGCGCGCGATTGAACGTTACATCGAAGCCGCTGTGATTGACCTGGAAATCGATGACCCGCAGCGTGTCCGCGACGACGGTCACTTCGAACGTGTCCTCGTCGATGCCGCCGTCGCCGTCGTCAACCCGCACGCGCACGTCGTACACGTTGCCAATCTCGCCGACGCCGTACGTGTGCATGATGTTGAACGAATGGCCGAAGACGAGGAAGGCCCCTTCGTTCGCGTCGTCGAAGTCGCCGTCACCGTTCCAATCCACGTTGACCGTCCACGGCGAATCGGAGCCCGGATCGGTAAACGTGATCGTGTGGGCAAATGTAGTTCCGGCGAGCGCCATCATGTCGACGCCGGCATCCACGACGGGCGCGACGTTGTCGATCATGATCACGACGGAGTATTCGGTGAATCCGCCGTCTTTGTCGATGATGCGTGCCTTCACGGTCCGCGGGCTGTCGTTGTCGTCGGCCAGGAAGCTCGCTGGCACCGTTGCCGAGGTGGACGTTACCGATCCAACATACGTGCCGTCGCCCACTTCGCCGGCCTCACCGTAGATGCCGTTGCCGTTGAAGTCGTAAGCGAAGTGGAACGGCGAATCCGAACTACCCGGGTCGATGAAGGGGCCGCTGAAGAACACGGTCGTCGTGCTGCCCTCGTCCACCGTTGAGTTGAAGGCCTGGAAGTTGGCCGCCGTCGGATTGACGTTATGCACGTCGATCACCAACGAGCCGACATCCGTCCACGTGCCGTCGTCATCCAGCACGTCGATGGTAATCGTGCGGGTCGGCGGGTTGACGCCGTCGGTATACAGATGCGAGTGGACCGCGGAGCTGGTGAGCGGATCGCCGGAGACGAACGTGGAGTTACCGTCGCCCCAGAAGATGGTGTACGCGGAGATCGTATCGTCGCCTGGATCGACGCGCGGCCCGACGACGAGGTTAAACGTCTCGCCCTCGTTAATCTCGTTGTCGCCGTCCTGATCCACCAGCGACACGGTGGGCACGACGTTGCTTACCGTAACTTCGAGGCTGTCGTCGTCTGCCGAATCGCTACCGAATGTCTCCTCGACGGTCACCGTGATGGTATTCAACACGGATTGGATGGCACCATCCGGATCATCGGTGTACGTCGCCGCGGGGGAGGCGGTCGAGAACGTGAAGACGCCCGCCGCGAGCGGGATCACCGTATCGGGGCTGCCGTCGCCCCAGGTGATCGTCACGGTGTGCTGCTGCGCTACGTTGCTGAACTCGCCGGAAACGGTGACGGCCCCGCCTTCGTCGATACTGGCGCTGGTGACGATGGTCGGCAGCGTGTCCAGGCTGACCGTCAAGTCGAGCAAGTTGGCGTAATCGACGAAGCCGACATCCGAGTCGTCAGTGTCGTGCCAAATGGCATTGTCGCTATCGCCGACCGTCGTGAACGTGCCGCTGAAGATGTTGTTCTGCGCGGTGACGTCGTAGAACGGCCCGGTGAGCCCTTGCGGGCCGGGATTCGCATAGTCGCCGGACGTATTCAGGTTGACGATGGCTCCCGTCGACGACGAGGACGACGTGTACGACGAGAAGTCGTTGCCGCCGGCGCTAACGCCGAGGCCGGTGAAATCGATCCCGGCGCCCGTTTGGCCCAGATCGGCGATGCCGTCGTTCTGAATCAGCACGCCGATGGTGTTACCGTTCAGGTCGTTGTTTTCGACGAGCGCGGTGCCGCCGTCGACGTCGATGCCGACCGTATTGCCCGTGATCGAGTCGTCGTTGTCGATGATCGTCGCGCTGCCGCCGTCACTGACCTTAATGCCGGTGCCGTTGCCCGTGAGTATCGTATCGTTCTTAATCGTCGCTGTCCCGCCGATGATGAACACACCACTACTAGTATTGTTCGTGATGGTATCGCCATCGATCATCACGACACTGTCGTCCGTGTTGTCGAAACCGACAAACACGCCGGTGGTGTTGCTTGAGATCTCATTGCCGGACAGATTCGCTTGGGTACCGGGCCCGAAGAACGTCGTGACGAGTACGCCGGCCGAGGTAGATCCATCGGAACTCGCCGTACCTTGGTTATCAGAAATCATGTTGTTCATCACATCGACAACGGCGCCGGCGCTAATGTCCAGTGCATAGTCGAGTGTGTCATCGACACCCTTTCCGACGTAAACGTTGTCGGAAAACGTCCCCGTCGTACCGGCGCCAAAATACAGCACACCAACGCGTCCGATGTCGGCGAACGTCGAGTTCGTCACGTCCACGGCGCCGCCACCGCCAAACGCGGCAATCGCATTACCCTGGTAGTGGGCGGCTCCGGTGAAGTTGACGCTCGTCGTTCCAAAGGCATTGAACTGAATATTCTCAAACGCCACTTGGTCGATCAGGCCGGTCCCGCGGTGTCGGATCGCTTGCCAGACCAAATGGCCGGTTCCATCCATGGTCAGTTCGCTGAGATTGAGATTTGCTCCAGTCTCGACCAGCCACCATCCCCGCGCGTCGCCACCCGACCCCGTGTTAAAGCCGGGGTTGAGAATCGTGACACCCATCCCCTGGCCGATAACATTGACGTCCTTGTCAATCAGAATCTGGCTGCCTTCGGCAAACGTGCCGGCGGAGACGTTTACGGTGCCGTCCACGGCGACGACGTCGACGCCGCGCTGGATCGAGCCGTCGCCCACCAGGCCGGCGTCCGCCGCATCGGTGATGAAGGCCTGATCGGCCTGGATGTCGACGAAGCCCTTGTAAGGTCCGAAGGTCACGCCGTGCGTCGGGTTGAGCTTGTCGACGTAGTGCAGGATTCGATCTTCCACGTCAAAGGCTTGCGGCAGAGTCAAGTCGATGGCATCGATACCCGACCAGGTCGTCCCCGTGCCGTCCACGCGCAAGAAAGTGAAGCTGTTGTCCGGGGCGAACTCGATCTCGTGCCGCTGGGCGCTGGTGCCGTCCAGGCCGCGGAACTCGGTGTTGCCCAGGTCGAAGGTGGCCGGCGTGGCAAGCGAGCCGCTGCCCACCGCGTCGAACCTGAGGCTGGCACCGAACGTGCCGGTGATCTCCGAGCCGGCGCCGCCCAGCTTCACGTCGGTGAAGCTGAGGCCCGAGACGTCGCTGTACCGCTGGAGGCCGATCATCTGCGTGCGATACGTGCCGCTTACGTCCACGTCGTCGAGCGTGACGTTGCCCATCGGCAACACGCCCGTGCCGTCGCCGGCGCCCACGCCGCGGAACTGGATGCCGCCGCGTGCGCCCGTCGTCGCGGTGGCGCTGCCCACCAGGTCCAGGCCGGTGAACGTGGCGTCGCCGTTGTACTCGAACATCTGGATGTCGCCCGTGCCGCCGCCGCCGCCCAGGCCGTTATTCGAGAACGTCAGGTCGGTCAGCTCCACGTTCTGCACCGACAGGCCGGTCGCCGCGTTGCCGAACACGCCCACGCCGTGCAGGTTGAAGCCCGTGAAATTGCCGTTGGTGACCGACAGCGTCGCGAAATCGGCCGTGCTCGCCACGAACACGCCCGTCGAGGCCGTGCCGCCCGAACCATCGAAGTTGATGTTCTCGATCGACACGGTCTCGTCGTCGCCGAAGCCGCTGCCGTCGATTGTGATCAGGTGGCCGGCGGCGGTCGACGTGAGCGTTGTTGCGCCGCTTTCGCCCAAGAGGTCCACGTCCTTGCCGATCGTGACCTGCTCGGAGAACGTGCCGGCGGAAACGTGCACCGTATCGCCCGGATCGGCGGCGTCGACGCCGCGCTGGATACTGGCCGCCGTGTTGAAGCCGAGCACGAAGCTGTTCGTCGTGACGTACAAATCGCCGTCCGGGTCGTACGAAACCAGGCCGGTACCGGAAACGTCGATCGCATGAACGATCAGGTCTTCGATGGCGAAGAACTCGGAGCGGGTCGTGCCGCTGGCTACCGTCACGCCGTCGAAGGTGGTGTTGAGGGCACTGACGTCGCTGGCGCCGATCAAGTCGCCAAACGGCGCCGGCGTAACTGCATCCGGTGCCGCGAGCGAGATCGCCGGCGTTGCCAGGCTATAGCCGGTGAAGCTGCTGCCGTCGAGCACGACGCCGGTCGGAGAGAGCGTGCCGACGTTGTCGAGCCCCAGTATGCTCACGCCGCCGCTCGTGTTGCCCCCGGCGGTGAGGTCGGCCGTCAGGTCGACGTTGCTGACGTTGCCGAAGATCACGACGTCGACCACGTTGTTCGTCAAATTAACGTCATCGCCGCCGTTCTGGGCGATCTCGACGCCCGAGATCGAGCTCGTCAGGCCGGCGTTGAAGAGCGTAATGCCGCCGAACGCATGGTCCTCGATGTTGACCGTGCCCTTGATCTCGACGCCGGAAATCGAGCTGGCGCCGTTCGCATCATCCACGTACAGGTTGATGCCGTTGGTGCCTTCGGGCCGGCCGGAAGCCGGGTTGTTGATCGTCGCGCCGTCGATCACGATGTTGCTCGTGTTGCCGGTCGTGCTGGCGCGGGCGGTGATTCCGATTCCGTTGCTGTAGTTATTCTCGGCCGTGATGTTCGTCAGCACGGCGTCGCGCACGCCGTTGAGGCCGATGCCGGAGCCGACGGTGGCCGGCGCCGAAGCGCCGTTGTCCGAAGCGACGATATCGGTCATCACCAGGTCGTCGATGTTGGACAGGTGGAAACCGTCCAGGTCGTGTCCGACCGAGGCGACATTGTTGAACTCCAGGAAGTCGACGCCGAAGGCCGAAACGCCGTGATTGTCCGACCCGCTGACGCGCAGGTCCTTGAGCGTCGTGCGATCGCCTGCGCTCGTGCCGCTGGCGCTCACCGTGATGCGGCCTTCGACAATCGTGTCAACCGTGTCGTTGTCGCCGCTGCCTTCGCCGTCGATCGTGACTTTCTTGAAGACGTCGACCGTCTCCGAGTAGCTGCCGGCATAGACCAGAATCGTCCCGCCAACCGCCACCGCGTTGATCGCATCCTGAATGGTCGCGAACTGGTCGACACCGAACTGGGTGCCGTTGCCGAGCGAGCCACCGCCGGCGCCGTCGGCGTCGACGCCAAGCGCCGTGCCTGCCCAATCGTCGTCCACGAAGACCGTATTGGCAGCCGGCTGCTGGTTGAGCGCACCGGTAAAGATCACCATCGTCCGCGTGGCGTCGTCGGTGTCGTCGAAGACGTAGTACTCGATGATCGAGAGGTCGACGTACGGGCCGAAGTCGTTGAACTTGGCCAACACGTCCGGATCGCCGTCGCCGACCAGGTTGAGATTCTCGATGGCATAGTTGCCGCCGGTGCCCGTATAGCCGGTGAGGATATTGCCGCCGGCGCTCGCGCCCAGGCCGGTCGGATCGCCGTCGCCCACGACCGAGCCCGCGTCGACGATCGCGCCGCCCTCGACGCGTAGGCCGACGTCGTTCGCGCCGGCGCCGCTGCCGACGAGCGTATTGCCTTCCAGCTTGGCAATGGCGAGCGAGGCATCGGAGTTGTCCTCGTCGATGACGTGGACGGCCACGCCCGCGCTCGTGACGGTGTTGCCGGTAATGGTCGCCACCGAATCGGTCGAATTGCCGGCAAACGACAAAACCAGGATACCGATGTTGCCGCCGCTGATATCGTTGCCCGAGACGGTCGTATTGCTTTCGTCGACAAAAATGCCTTCGTAGCGATTGGCCGTCGTATTGCCGAGTTCGTTGCCTTCGATCGTGATATTGCCGCCCCAGCTATAAATGCCGACGTC
>CAZHIV010000305.1:0-5368 GCA_964532675.1 uncultured Planctomycetaceae bacterium | reverse complement strand
TTACGATTTTGATTTCAAATTTGATGAAACTACTTACCCATACTTGGAAGGTAAGGACATACAAAGGTACTTTCATAGAGAAAATTCTTCCTTTTTAAAATATGGCGATAATTTAGCAGCACCAAGAAATTTCGAAATTTTTAGTAGCCCAAAATTAATTATAAGAGAAATTACTGGGAAACATCCGGAATCTATCAATTCATGTTATACTGAAGAGGTAGTTCTATTTAATAGAAGTAATATTGCAATTAATAAAAGGAGTGGGGCAAACATCGAATTAAAATATATTCTGGCTTTATTAAATTCTACTCTGATCTCATATTACTTTCAGGTCAATACAGCCAAAGCTGTGAGGAAATTATTCCCTAAAATTATTTTGAGAGATTTAAGGCAATTTCCTATTAAAGTTATCCCGACAGAATATCAGATGTTATTTATAACATTAGTCAATACAATTCTTGATCTAAAGAAAGAGAATTCTTCCGCCGACACCACCGACCTGGAGGCTGAGATCGATCGACTGGTATATGAGTTGTACGATCTGACGGAGGAGGAGATTGCGATCGTGGAGGGGGCGACGAAGTAGGCCCTCACCCTAGCCCTCTCCCACAGCGCGAGGGGATTAGAAGGAGGGCGGAAGGGGGAGGGCGGAATTGCACGGCCGTTTACGGTCGTTTGGGCGATAGTAGCCCCGGCATTGATGCCGGGGTTGGCGGGGGATTTACGTTACATCAGGAGGCCGGTTTACCGGTCTTCTCGCTGTGGCGGGACGAGTTGCACCGCATTGGCTGAAGCCGTGGCGGCGAGAAGGCCCGTGAACGGGTCTGGCGGGAAGGGGATTGTGTTTCGCCACCCCGGCGTGAACGCCGGGGCTAATACCGCTGGCGCGGCGAAGGACCGTGAACGGTCCTGGCGGCGGCAAGCCGTTGTGAAGCGTCTGCCGCAAGCCCGGGACCGACCACGAGCGGGCGGCGCTAGCGCGTCAGATCGAGCACACGGACGCTCCAGATTGATCGGCTGGTGTACGCGCTGTACGGGCTCTCGGAGGAGGAGATTGCGTTGGTGGAGGGGGCGACGAAGTAAGGCCCTCACCCTAGCCCTCTCCCAGAGGGAGTGGGAAAGGCGGAAGGCGGAGGGGCTTGGCCTGGCGATCGTCAAACACCTGGCCCAATCGTTTGACGGCAAGGTGCGCGTCGAAAGTGAACCGGGCAAGGGAAGCACGTTCACGGTCGAGCTGCCGTTGGGCTGAAATGCAATCTTGATTAGATACGTGTCTTCCGAAGTCAGCATCACTTAGCAGCCAGCGGCGGAATAGCTACTCGCGAGCGGTTAAGTGCCAGTAAGGTTATGGCAGTTTAATTGCTAGCTGGTTGCTGGTTGATCGTGCATATTCTTGCCGTTGTTGGTTGACATTCGCGTTCACGACGTACTACGTTGTCGTTGCACATTTCTTCGCAACGTCTCCGCGCATCGCCTATTGCATGCGGGTGACAAGCAACAGTGCGCAAGGCAACGTGGATGCCGGCTGAATTGCAACGCTCGTGGCTGCCGTGGTTCGCTCGGGCGGCCTTTTGTGCGGCAGTATTCCTGGGAGTCGCCTATCTGGTCGTCTGGCAGTGGCTCGGTTCGCAGGAAGCGGCGTGGGCACTGCTGCGCGGCGAAGAGTTGGCCGTCGTTCCCGCAACGCTCGACATCGGCGATTGCCGGCCGGGCGACGTCAAGGAGTGTCAGCTGCGCGTGGTGAGTATGTCGTCGTCGCGGCTGGCCGTGACGGGAATGCACACCTCGTGCTCATGCATCGTGACGAGCTCGCTGCCGGCAACCCTGGAACCTCACGGCGCGCTGACCCTGCGAATGACGGTCCACCCTCCGGGCGACGCGGGCGATTTCGCTCGGCAGGCGGTGTTGTATACCGATTCCAAGTTCTCGCCTGAAGTACCGATCGTCGTGGTCGGCCGGATGCTGGAATCGGACGACGGCGACGATCTTGCTCCTATCCCCCAACCGGTCCTGGGTCCGACGGCGAGCGATGATTGAATTACCGCGATACAAGCTGCGCGTGGGCGATTGGTTGCGCTACGGCCTGACCGACGCGTCGCGTGAGGGCGAACCGGCCGACAGGGCCGGCGGCCGCTCGAGTTTCGCGATTGAATGGGAGTTCCACGTAACGGCTCGACAGGCCGAGGGACGCTGGCGGCTGGTGTTTTCGGAGCGCCGCCGGCAAACGCACGAATCGGCCGCCGATGACGGATCGGCTACCGTGCTTCACCAGGACGGTTTCTTCGAAATCAGCGACGACGGTCAACTTCAAGAGAACTGGTCCATCACGCCGTTGGCGAATCCGGCGGTTGTGTTTCCGCGTCTGCCGGCCGACCCAGCCGAGATGGCCAAAGGTTGGCGATCGACGCGGAAGTTGGACGGCGCGCGGAGCCACTATCTGCCTGCGGAGCGAGACGAGGCACGAAAGGGAATTATTTGGCAGTTCGTCGAGGATTGCCAAACGGAGCTCGATCCGATCTACGAGGCTTGGCGAGAGCGGCGGTACGCATTCGATCTGGAGCGGGGTTTGGTGACGCACGTAGCGGCGGCCTTCGAGCGCGGTTGGCCGGCTGGCGCCGAACCGATCGCGGCCGCGGATTCGATCGACTTGATCGAGGCCGGTTCAATTTTCCCAGACGAAGCGGATCTGGTGCGCGAGGAGGCGGAGCGATATATCGACCTCTGCGCGGAATATCAACGGCTGGTGGAACTGGCGCTGTGGGACGTCCGCGAGTCGTCGCAATGGCTGGACAGTGCAGCCGAGGGTTTGAAGCGGTTTGAGCCGACGGTGCGTGTCGAGTTTGTTCGCGAATGGCTCCGGCGAAAGTTAACGCTTCACGGGCGGGAGTGCGGCAACCTGTTGTCGGATGCCGGCCGAGTCGCTGCGCGGATCGACAGGCCGGCGCCCGATTGGGAAGCGATCGACCTGGAAGGCTGCGGGCACTCGCTGAAGGAGTACGAGGGCCGGGCGCTTGTGCTTTGCTTTTGGAGTCGAGGCTGCGCTTGGTCGATCCGCGCCGTGTTGGCGCTCAACGGACTGGCCGCGGAGATGCGCGGGCGGCCGGTCGCTTTTCTGGGCGTGAACGCGGACGCGAACGAACGGGACACGGCGCTGGTGTGGCGGACGCTCAAGGTCGTGTTTCCCACCGTCATGGATCAGCCAGGGCACGCCATCGCGCGCTCCTTCGGAGCCGACAGCTATCCGACGACGGTGGTCGTCGACCCCTTGGGGGTCGTGCGGCGAATCCGAGTCGGCTACTCAAGCCGGTTGACGTCCCTTGTGGCGGGTGAGCTAGCGCAATTGATTCGTGGAGAGAAGTGTGCGAGTTGCGATTAGCCGGCGATTGGAAGTGTTGATATGGCTGGTGAGCTGGACGCGCTAGACCGCAAACGGCGATGAGGATTGCCATATGGTCAACAGGAAAATCGTGACACTGGCGGCGTTCGTAGTTGCCCTGGCGGCTGGGGGAACGAGCGGCGCGGAAGCGCGGCTGCCCGTAGCGCCGCTGTTGGAGCGGCTGCGGACGGAAGCAGCTGCCGAGTGGCGGACGATGGCGGAGGATCTCCGCGACAGCGAATTCGATTACACGATCGTCGAAACCGAGCGGAGCAGGCACGAGTCGACGACGAGGAAAAAGCGAGTGAACGGCCGCCTTGCCGGCGAGTGCTTTCTTTTCACGGAGACGATCGTGGCTACGGACCAAGTTTCAGTATACGGCCGAAACGATCGCTACGAATTCGCGCTCGCGCGGACCGGCGAGTCGCCGTGGACGGTGTCGTGGCAGAGCGGCCAGCCGAACCAGGAAACCCCGGTCGGATCGGCCCATGCTTACCTGGGCGGGATGCTGCAACTACCGTGGCGCTTATCGGCCACGCCGCTCGGGACACTCCTCCAGCATCCGCGTTTCTCGATTCTGAAGGCTTGGCAACAGGACGACGGCCGAGTGCGGATGGATTTCACGGTGTCCCCGGTGTCCGGGTCGGACGACGAATTGCAGGGATTGTCCCGCGGCATGGTGTTGCTCGATCCGAATCGCCGTTGGGCCGTCGTACGGTACCGAGCGCAATACGGCCCGACGATGTCGAGCTCCGTGGATCTTGAGTACGCAGATACCGGTCCGCCCGAACTTCGCCGTGTCCGATTCGAGTTGCGGACAGGCCCGGACCGCGCGAGTGAGTTTATCATCGACGCGGCAAAGTACGATTGGTCACCTGGGGTGGAGGCGGACTTCACACTGTCCGCTTTCGGGCTGCCCGAATATCGCGACCCGGCTATTCGACGACGCTGGCTCCGCTTGGTGAACGCGGGGATCATTTTTGTGCTGCTAGGCTTGATACTTTGGCGCCGCGGACACTTGGGATAGGACGCTCTGCTCCGTTCTACCGGAGCTGCGAACCGGATTAACCGTCTTTTTATGGAGTGATAACATGCAACGAAAATGGACAGCGTGGTTAGCAGTCTGGCTCACGAGCCTGGGCATGATCTTGATCGTGCTGGGCGTACTCGCGGTGCCTCGGATCAGTTACGCCGGCGGCACGGGCCCGCCGTGCAATGAAGGGGGCGATCCCTCGATGCCCAAAGGCTGCGTTGGCTGGTGCTACTCGCCGAAGGTGTGCCAGCCGCATCCCATTCAGCTGGTATGCAAATGCCGGTGAGCATGACTGATTCACGCAGCCGCTAGTCGCGACTCCCAGGCGTGGCCGAAGGAAACGAGCTGGTTCTTCGGCGACCCGTTACGGTCGCATCGCCGTCGCGTAGCGCCGTGGCGGTTTATCTAATCCTCCTAATCGTCGCCTCTTTTGATTTTGGCGACCCACTTCGCGCGATTCTTCACACATTCTTCACAATCGCCGCATAGGGTGACGGGGCGAATGGTGCTGTCACTTGTGGGTCCTCTCGCGCTTATTGGATCGGAGGCCTCTCCATGTTGGGTTGCCGTACTGCCGGTGTCTGCCTGGTCGTCGCGTTGTTGCTGGCCGGCGGATGTAATCGTCCGGCCGTGAAGGTCGACGGCTCGAGCACGGTGTTTCCGGTTACCGAGGCTGTGGCCGAGGAGTTTCGCCATGCGCAGCCGCGGGTGCGCGTGATTGTGGGCCGCTCGGGCACCGGCGGTGGCTTCAAGAAATTCATTCACGGCGAGATCGACATCTGCAACGCTTCGCGGCCCATCAGCGAGAGCGAGAAGCAGGCGTGCCAGAAGGCGGGCGTCGAGTATATCAAGCTGGAAGTGGCGTTCGACGGCCTGGCGGTCCTCGTGAATCCGAAGAACGATTGGGTCGATTGTCTCACGGTCGAACAGCTCAAGGCGATCTGGCAGCCGGAGAGCGC
>CAZHIV010000304.1:0-9041 GCA_964532675.1 uncultured Planctomycetaceae bacterium | reverse complement strand
CGGCGAATCGAACGCGGAACGCCGCGGAGGGCGTTGTACAGCTTCGCCCCATTGAGGCGAATCGAACGGAACGCCGCGGAGGGCGTTCCCTACAGCTTCGCCCCATTGAGGAATCCAACGTCCCAGCGCCAGCTTAGGACTGATTCACACCGCGGTCAAATGGTCGCCCGTAGGTCCGGCGAGCCGAGCCGGACCTGCTGCGTCAATAGAATTGCCGCTCGGCTCGCGGCACCTACTTCATCCGCGCGGGGGGATTTCTAGGCCGCCAGCGAGCGGACTACACTGATGCCATGCTTCGCATTCGCACGTTCATCGCCGTCGGCGTATCGCCCGAGATCCGGCGTTCGGCCCAGAAGCTGGCCGACTTGCTGCGCCCCGCGGCGGGCGACGTGAAGTGGGTCGCGCCGGAGAACCTGCACTGGACGCTGCAGTTCTTGGGCGACGTCGAAGAGCTCGAAATACCAGCCGTGTGTAACGCTGTCTCTTCTGCCGTGGCGGAGCTGGAAGCGTTCGACCTCGAAGCCCGCGGGGCCGGGGCGTTTCCGGCGGCCGACCGGCCGCGGACGTTGTGGCTCGGCGCCGGCGCGGGGGCGCAGGCCATGGTTGCGTTGCACGCCGCCATCCAGAAAAAACTCGACCGGCTCGGCTACCGCGGCGAAGCGCGGCGCTTCGTGCCGCACATCACACTAGGCCGCGCGGGCCGCCAAGGCAGGCCCCATTCCCTCGTCCGCGAGCTGGCCGGCCTGGCCGAATTCGACGGCGGCTGCATGCTGGTGGACGAAGTGACCGTCTATTCCAGCCGCCTGGGCCCGGAGGGGCCCACCTACGACGCTTTGGCGCGGGCGCCGCTGGCCTAAGTCACAGCGATTTCATCGCGAGCTGCCCCAATTCCTAGCGGTAGGGGCCGGCCCGGCCCACAAATTGCGGTGGGCCGCCGTTTCCCTCTTGCTTACGGACCTGGACGCCGATACAGTACACATGTGTTCAGTAACACGGCTTGCACTCTCCTCCCAGCGTGGGCGGGGCCGGGCGACGGACGCCGGTGTTTTCCGGCGAAGCCACCCCTCGCCTGGCCCCCGCCCCAAGGGAGCGGGAATATCAGGGGCCACTTGCCGCCCGTCCAGTTCTGCTAGATAAATGGGAGTCGATTCATGGTCGCCACCGCCACTACCAACCACCGCCCTTCCAACCAGTCCGCCGCCGGCACCCGTATGGCCAAAGCCGATAAAACAGCGAAAAAGCCGCCCAAGCGCGGCGACGCCAAGCCGACCAGCTTCCTGGACAACAGCCCGGAGCTCCGCAACACGGTCGCCGCGATCGAAAAGCAGTTCGGCGAAGGGGCCATCATGCCGCTGGGCGCCGACACCGTCCACGCGATCGAAGGCATCTCGACGGGCAGCCTGTCGCTGGATATCGCACTAGGCGGGCAGGGCATTCCCCGCGGCCGGGTGATCGAGGTTTTTGGCCCCGAATCGAGCGGCAAGACCACGCTCGCTCTGCACGTGGTCGCCGAGGCGCAAAAGGCGGGCGGCATCGCCGCCTTCATCGACGCCGAGCACGCCCTCGACCCCAGCTGGGCCAAGAAGCTGGGCGTCGACCTGGAGATGCTGCTGGTGAGCCAGCCCAGCTACGGCGAAGAGGCCATGCACATCACCGAGATGCTCATCAAGTCGAACGCCGTGGATGTGATCGTTATCGACTCGGTCGCCGCCCTGGTGCCGAAGAAGGAGCTGGACGGCGAGATCGGCGACGCGCACGTGGGCCTGCAGGCGCGGCTCATGAGCCAGTCGCTCCGCAAGCTCACCGCGGCAATCGCCCGGAGCCGCACGTCGGTGATCTTCATCAACCAGATTCGCGAGAAGATCGGCGTGATGTTCGGCAGCCCCGAGACGACCCCCGGCGGGCGGGCGCTGAAATTCTACGCCTCCTGCCGGATCGACGTCCGCCGCATCGGCCAGTTGAAGGACGGCGAGGACATCGTCGGCCAGCGGGTGCGGGCCAAGGTCGTCAAGAACAAGGTCGCCCCGCCGTTCCGCTCCGCCGAGTTCGACATGATGCACACCGACGGCATCAGCTACGAGGGCGACGTGCTGGATATGGGCATGGAGCAGAAGATCATCGGCCGCACCGGCGCGTGGTTCCGCTACGGCGATCTGCAGCTCGGCCAGGGCAAGGAAAAGGCGCGGCTCTTCTTGAAGGAAACCCCGCAGATCACCGAGGAGATCAAGCAGAAGGTGATGGCCGCCAGCGGCCACGAGGGCCTGCTCGCCAAATCGCTCAGCAACGACGGAGACGTCGACGCGGAAGAATAAGGCCCGGCAACCGCTTGCGGTTTAACTGCCCGCGCCGCCCGTGCCACGGAATGCCGTGAAACCGCAACGAATTGTGATTCTAATGTGGATTGCGGCGGCGTTGGCCCCGGCGGGTGCCTTCGCGCAATCGGCGGAACGCGATGCGCCGCTCGCCGTCGCCGCCATCGAGCGGACGCTGGTCGAGCTCATCGCCCGCGCCGAACCGAGCGTCGTGGCCATTTCGCGCGGCGCCGGGCAGCCGCAGCCGCTCGTCCCGCCGGGCCTGGGCGACGCGTTCGGCGAATTCCGCCGGGCAGGGCCGCGGGACGACTCCTCGACGATCGTCGGCGCCGGCGTGATCATCGATCGCGACGGGCTCGTGTTGACCCAATACCTCGCCGTGCGCGAGGGCGAAGCGCACACCGTCACCACCGCCGACGGCCGGCGCCATCCCGCGCAAATCCTCGGCGCCGACCCGCGCAGCGGCCTGGCCGTGCTGAAAATCGACCCGTCGGCGAGCCCGCTTCAGCGGCCGGGCGAACGGCCAAACCGGGCCCCCGGCAGCTTCCCGGTCATTCGCCTCGGCGACGCCGCCGCGCTGCGCAAGGGCCACCTCGTGGTGGCGATCGGCAACCCGTATGCCATCGTGACGGACGGCCAGCCCACCGCCAGTTGGGGCATCGTGACGAATCTCGCGCGCAAAGCGCCTCCAGGCACGAACTTCAACGACACACCCGGTCCGTACAACGACCACCGCACCACGCTGCACCACCTGGGCACGCTCATCCAAACCGATGCGCGGCTCGGCTGGAGCGCCGGAGGCGGGGCCCTCATCAATTCGCGCGGCGAGCTCGTCGGCGTGACCACCACCGCGGCGACAATCGCCGGCCACGAGCAGCCGGCCGGCTATGCGATTCCTATCAACACCGTCATGCGGCGGGTCATCGACGCGCTCAAGCAAGGCCGCGAAGTCGAGTACGGCATGCTCGGCGTGGGGTTCGGCCAGACCGTCGTCGACGCGTCGCGCGGCGGCCGCGGTCGGCTTGCCGTGTCGCAAGTTTATCAGGGCGGGCCGGCGGCGCGCGGTGGTTTGCAGGCAGGCGACATCATCACCCGCGTCGGCGTTCGGCCCGTGGACGACGTCGACGCCGTGCAACTGGCCATCAGCGCGCTGCCGCCAGCGACGACGACTACCATCGAATACCAGCGCGGTGAGCGCACGGCGACCGCGACCGTCACGCTTGCCAAGCTGGCCGTGGCCGGCAAAACAATCGCCGCCACTCGCCCTGACGGGTGGCGCGGGATACGGGTCGATTACGCGACTGCATTGGGGGCGACGCAGCTCGCGGAGGCGATTTCCAGCGGCGCGTACGATCCCGAGGGATGCGTATTGGTGACGGAAGTCGAGCCGGAAAGCGACGCCTGGCGGGCCGGCGTGCGGCCGGGGATGTTTATCAGCCACGTGGCGGGCGAGCGGGTCTCGACGCCGCGGGAGTTTCGCGCCGCCGCAAGCCGCATGGTGGACGACCAGTTCGATATTCGCCTCACAAAACCGGCGGCGTCCGATCTCGAAGAACAAGAACGCGTTGAATGACAGCACGCCGGGGATGACGTGATCGTCGGGTGTAAGTTACAATACGGTCGTGCTTTATGGCAGGAGGGCCCAGCGACGGGCCGCCTGTCGCTCGCCCGAATGAACAAACCCCGTTGCCGGTTTCCGCGTAGTATATCGGTGAGCGGCCCCGCCTCCACGAACCCCCGCGAGACGAGTACGCGTGGCTGGAACCTGGCGAAGCATCTGCATGATCGCGTTGACGGCGCTAGTCGCCGCGGGTCGGGCCGTGGCCAGCCCGCTGGAGGCCCCGCCGCCCATTCTGCCTCCGCAATCGCCGGACGAGCTGTTCGCGCAAGCCGCCATCGATTCATCGTCCGATTGCGAGCGATACGCGGCGCGCCGCTGGCTACGGCGGAAGATCGTTGGTGACGCCGATCTGGAGCGCTACGGCCTGCGGCTGAACGATGGCTGGGAACGATCGCCCGCGAGCCAGGCCGTGGTGATCCTCGTGCACGGGTTCAACTCGACGCCGGAGCAGAACGTCGCGCTCGTCAAGCCGATTTGCGAGGCCGCGCTTCCTTGCGGCACATTCGCTTATCCGAACGACCACATGATCCAGGCCTCGGCTCAGTTGCTTTCGTGCGAGCTGCGCCGCTTCGCGGCGCGCTACCCGCGGCGGCGCGTCGTCTTGGTTTGCCACTCGATGGGGGGCCTTGTGGCGCGGGCCTGCATCGAGGATCCGCGGCACGACCCGGGCAACGTCGAGCGATTGATCATGATCGCCCCGCCGACGCACGGCTCGAAGATCGCCCACTTCGCGGCCGGCACCGACGTGTGGGAGCATTGGATTGCCCGCCGCAACGGCGGCCCGTGGCGGCGCTTCCGCGATTCGATCGTCGATGGCCTGGGCGAAGCAGCCGACGACCTGTGCCCTGGCTCGGAGTTTCTGCACGAGCTCAACGGCCGGCCGCTTCACCCGCGCGTCCGCTATACGATCCTGCTCGGCACGGGAGCGCGGATCGAGGAAGCGCAGCTCACGTGGATTCGCGATTCGATCTGCGACAAGCTGGCCAAGGTCCCCGGCGGCGAGGGGAGCGCCGAGCGGCTGAAGGCAATCCTCGACGACATGGACGAGCTGGTGGAAGGCAAGGGCGACGGCGTGGTCGCCGTGAAGCGGGGCCGGCTAGACGGCGTCGCCGACACGCTCGTCCTGCCGTTCGGCCACCTGGCCGTCACCGGCGAGGCGCGAACCGATGTGCTGCGGGACGTACAGCAGGCGGTGCTGGAGCGGGTTCAGTAGTGCGGTGGAAGCTACGCGCGCGCTAGCGACAGCGACGATTCCCGACGGCGAACCAGCCTCCGAGGCTGATCAACAACAGCACCACGCAGGCCGGCTCCGGAACGGCACCTGTCTGCGCCGCTCCCAACGACTGGCTTCCGCTGCCGCTCCCGTACGGCGGCAGCGGCAGCGTGAGGCCGAAGTTCTCCTGCCACACTTCGTAGTCGTCCGAATCGATCACCCCGTCCAGATCGCCGTCGGCGAGCAGGATGGTGGTCGAATTCAAATACGTCCGCCACAGCACGTAGTCGGCCGCATCGACGACCTGGTTCAACGAATAGTCGCCGTCGAGAGCCAGCTCCACGGTAACGGGAATGGGTTCCTCGTCGTTCTGAATGTCGAACACGAGGTCTGGGAAGGGCACCGCGAAGGGATCCCAAATCTGGCCCAGGCTGATCGCGCGCATCGGCGGCAGGCTGCCACCCGGTCCGCTGAAGACAGCCTCGGTCAGCTCGTCCGGATCGTCGGCCAGTACGAACCAATCGAACGCGGGATCGACCAGGCCGTTGCCGCTGACGTCATAGTGTTCGCTGATCGACTTCCAGATTTCGACGTTGCCGTTGAGCGCCCCGCCGGCTGAAGTGATCGAGTAGTACACGAGCGGAATCGGCGCGGCGTCGCGGTTGACGAGACGAACCTCGCCGGTGAGCGGGAACAACTGCGCGTAGATTTCAACGGCGCGAGCAGGCGCGACGGCGGACGCCAGCCAGCAATAGATTACTGCAGCGGCCTGTAGGGGCCGGCTCGTCATGCCTGCTTCTCCGACCGATCGCGGATCGTTCCGTTATGCCGCGATCGGATGTACTGTTCGTGTCGTCGAGGAGTGCTGCCGCGCGCACTTTCGGGCAGCTATAGAGTGTTCGATCACTTCCTTCATCGTATCCATTAAGAGCGGAGGAGACAATGAAATCGCCGGCAGAGTCGGGCCACTGCCTGGAACGTAGCCAAGAATGGCCGCCGCGTGGGCCGGCATCGCCGGCGTCACCGTCGCAACCGGCCCGCGCGGTCGGCCTGCCAGGCGTCGCCGGTGGTAGTGTCCAGGGCGGTCAGCCACCTCCCGCCCCAGCAATACGTATCGATGCACACGAGGTGCCCCAGGTCGAGGATCTGGCCGTCCTTGAGCGACGTGTGGCCGACGACGGCCGTCTTGCCGGAAACATGGGGCTCCGGCACCGAAACGCGGAGCGATTGCCAGCGCAGCGTTTGCCAGCGTTGCTCGGTAAGCGGCCGCGTCGGTTCGTAGCTGCCGTGAACGAAAAAGTGCGAGTCGGTCTCGAAGCAATCGCCCCACGTGCGGATGAACGCGACGTGCTCCGGCGGAATGGCGGAGGGATCGCGGCTGGCCTCGTACGATGCCAAGGTGGCGGCCCCGCCGCATTCGAGCCAGTCGTCCGGCTGGGGCCGCCCGTCGAGAAAGTTCAGCATCATCTCTTCATGGTTCCCCAGTAGCGGCACCAGGCGGCACTTGTCGCGAAGCGCCAGCAGCTCGTCGATCACCTGGCGGCTTTCCAGCCCCCGGTCCACGCAATCGCCCAGCGGAATCAGAATATCGTCCCGCTGCGGCCGGATGATTTCGACCAGAGCGCGCAAGGCCGCGGCGCAGCCGTGGACGTCGCCGATGGCTATTACGCGCGAGGGCATGCCGGATCATGGGGCCGTGGTTGAAAACGCATTGTGGAGATCGACGAGGCTTGCGATACGAAGCCGATCGGGCAACCGCCTCAATTATCCGTCTAAGTGAGCATCGGTTGCTTCGAGCGCCAACTCAACCGTGAGAATTCGTCCCACCAGGGCTGCTTCTTCGAATTGGGGCTGTTCGGCGCGGCGCAGCAGGCCTTCGAGCCGTTGTCGGTTGTAAAGCGGGGCCGACCTCATACGGCCCAAAGCGCCGCGACCGTTGGTGCCATTTCGCAGCGACGACAGGCATGCCGTCCTTGCCGCCACGAAGCGCGGATGGGGCACTTTGAATTTGGAAGTCAAATGTCGGCCAAGCGTTTTTTCGCTTAGCTTGTTGATCGCTCGCATGCCAATGTCGGCGTAGTAGGGGAAGAAGCGGTGCAAATTCGTGACCCGAAGTGGTTGGGCGGGTCCGCCCGCGGTAGTCGAAATCGAAGCCACGGTCGGATCCAGTCGTTGGATTATTTGGCGCATCAGCGCGTGCCCGTTCCGGTGTCTCCAGTCGATCGACGTGATGGTGTTGAAGACGGGCCTGAAGAACAGAGGCGACTGAACCAGGCCATAGGCGCCATACGCCGGCCCGTACAACCCGAAATGGCCCGTGCATTTGTAGGCATACATCATATCGAGCTGCGTGGTGTTCAATTCCGATTGGTAGGGCCGGACCCAATTCGACATCCGGCGGCCGAAGTCATCACGAACGGCAGCCGTAGGATCGCGGGCCAGGATCGAGGTGTCCATCGGATGCAGCAGGCGCATGTCGAGCCAGTTATCCAAGTTGACGCGATTTGACTTGCCGACGTTGAGGAACTCTTGTTGCCAGGCGAAATTCCGCATTAATTCGCCGCCACCGCCGTTAAAGAGTATCGGCTCGACGCCGAATTCCGGCGGCTGCCACAAGGCGTACGACAATTCCAGCACCTCCAAATGCCCGTCGCCCCAGGCCAACGCAGTGCGCGCCATATCGGGTTGAAGCCGCGGCCATTCGTCGGGCACGCGAACCTGGAACCATTCCCAACCGGTTGTTTTGGCGATTCGGGCGCCGAGGCGGACGTCGGCGTCATGATCGTCGCCGCGGGTGTTCGTGTGAATGCGTATTCCTGCGCGATGCAGCAATAGGTCCACCAGCCGGCTATCATATCCGCCCGTGAGATTCGCACAATAACACGTTCCGCCGCTCAAATACGAGCGAAAGGTATCGGTGGCCACTTCAACCAAGTGGTCGGCCGCCTGCTTGAAGTCCAGTTTCCTAACTGCCTCATCAATTTGGGGACGCCAATACGTGCGGCGATGGATGTCGCTTTCAGAAAACGAGATGGCAGTGCCCGGCTCTAGGCGCTCGACTCCCTCCCAATTCGTCAAACTGCCGAAATGGTACCCTGCTCGCAGGAACACCTCGATGCCGAAACGATGCGGCGCCGCGCGTAGATGCTTTGCCAACACCAGCGCGGACGTGCAGACGTACGTCTTGCCGTCGCGTTCGGCCACGTAGAGGGCCTGCAGCCCGAGCGGGTCGGCCGCCACCTGGATTTCTTTCGACGCCGAATCGAACGATATCAGCGAAAACTGGCCGTCGAGCGTCTCAAGCGGCTGGCGGAGGAGGGGCCCCTCGTGATGGACCAGCCCATACGTTGCCGCCCAGGATGAACCGTCGTGCTCGATTCCGGTATTCTCGGTTGCGCTGATGCGAATAACTCGAGCGTACTCTCCAGCGTTAGCCTGGTACCGATTTCCCGCGCCGCGCAACGTTTCGAACGCGTTGGCAAATCCATCGATATCGGCTTCTGCGACGGGCGACGCCCGATCGTGAGAGATAATGGCCAAAAGCCCGCGCATGGACTTGCTCCCTCAAAATGGTCAATCTTCGTGGATGTTGAACAAGCACCAAATGACGGTTGGGCGAGAGATCGGGATGCTATCTAGTTTGGCACCTACTTTAGCACAGGGAAGAGGCCTGGCCAAATTTCGCGCCCCTTCGGCCCCTCACCTGACGATCACTATCCATTCGGATCGGCCGCAGCATCGCCCCGCTGACAACGCGGTCACGAGCAGCCTGGAGGGCGAAGTCGACAAGCTGCACTACGCCGTGCACTACGGCGCCGACACGGTGATGGACCTTTCGACCGGCAAGAACATCGACGCGATTCGCGAGGCCATCATCGCCGCCTCGCCGGTGCCG
>CAZHIV010000303.1:0-7260 GCA_964532675.1 uncultured Planctomycetaceae bacterium | reverse complement strand
ATGAGCCTCACGTCGCACGGCACCTGGAAGTTCAAAACCAATAACGGCACGAACGTGCACCACACGCTGGCCGGGTACTGCTACCGCTGCCCGTTCGGGCTCGAGTACCCATCCTGCGGGGTGAAGTGCGCCGAGGACATCAAGAACGTGATTCAATACGAGACGCCGGGGGAGATCGCCTGCTTCATCGGCGAGCCGATCCAGGGCGTGGGCGGGGCCGTGACGCCGCCCAAGGAGTTCTTCAAAATCGTTTACGACATCGTCCGCGAGCACGGCGGCATCTGCATCGCCGACGAGGTGCAAGGCGGGTTTGGCCGCACGGGCCACCACTACTGGTCGCATCAGAATTGGGACGTCGTGCCCGACATGATCACGATGGCCAAGGGCATCGGCAACGGCGCGCCGCTGGGGGCGATGACCACCACGGTGCGTATCTCCGAGGTGATGAAGAACCGGGTCCACTTCAACACGTTCGGCGGCAACCCCGTGAGCATGACGCAGGGGCTGGCGACGCTCGAGATCATCGACGAGGAGAACATCCAGCAGAACGCGCTGGACGTGGGTACGCATTTGAAGGACGCGCTGTTGGAATTGCAGGAGAAGCACGAAATCATCGGCGAAGTTCGTGGGCTGGGGCTGATGCTCGGCGTCGAGCTCGTGCGCGACCGCGCGACCAAGGAGCCGGCCAACACCGAGGCGGCCGACGTGATGGAGCGGATGAAGGAGCGCAACGTGCTGGTAGGCAAAGGCGGCCTGTACGGCAACACCCTCCGCCTCAAGCCGCCCATGTGCATCACCAAAGACGACGCCGATTACCTGCTGGCGATGCTGGATGAAGTGCTGGCGGAACTTGGATAAGCTCACGCAAAGGCGCTAAGGCGCAAAGGTCGCCAAGGAAACGCAATACTCGCGGAGTTAATACAATGGAACGCACGGAGAACGAAATTGCGAAGGTGATTGTTGATTCAGCGTTCAAGATTCATCAGAGACTTGGGCCGGGGCTGCTCGAATCCGTGTATGAAGCCATTCTTGCTTACGAACTGAGAAAGCGTGGTCTGGAGGTGTACCGCCAAGTGGCAGTTCCGGTCGTGTGGGACGACCTGCGATTCGAGGAGGGATTTCGGGCCGATCTTTATGTGGAAAACAAAGTCATTGTCGAGTTGAAATCGCAGGAGCAAATCATTCCGGTCCATAAGAAGCAGTTATTGACCCATATCCGACTTGCGGACAAGCGACTCGGGTTGCTTATCAATTTCGGCGCGGAATTAATCAAGAATGGAATCTCCCGAGCCGTTAACGGACTTGCGGAATGAAGTATATGGTGAACTGGCACGAATTAGTTGTCTCTTTCTTTGCGACCTTTGCGCCTTGGCGCCTTTGCGTGAGTAATTCTGAGGCGACAGAATCGAAAGGCATTCAGTCATGGCCACGCTTGAAACTACTGTCAATGGGCTCAAGCTTCCCAATCCGTTCGTGATTGGCTCCGGGCCGCCGGGGACGAATGCGAATGTGATCGGCAAGGCGCTCGATGAGGGCTGGGGCGCCGTGATTTGCAAGACGGTCAGCCTCGACGCCGGCAAGGTGATCAACGTGCAGCCGCGGTACGCGCGGCTGCGGAGCCGCGAGTCGGGCGAGATTTACGGCTGGGAGAATATCGAGCTGATCTCCGACCGCAGCTTCGACACGTGGATCGATGAATTCAAGCAGGTGAAGGACAAGTACCCCGAGGGCGTGCTCATCGCCTCGATCATGGAGGAGTACAACCGCGATGCCTGGCACGAGATCGTCGAGCGGTGCCAGGACGCGGGGTGCGACGCGTTCGAGCTGAACATGTCGTGCCCGCACGGGCTGCCGGAGCGGAAGATGGGCGCGGCGATGGGCGAGAACCCGGACATCCTCGAAGAGGTGTGCGGCTGGGTAATGGAAGTGGCCAAGCGCCCCGTGTGGGCCAAGATGACGCCCAACGTCACGCACATCGAGGACCCCACGCGGGCCTCGCTCCGCGCAGGGTGCGACGGCATCAGCGCGATCAACACGATCCGCAGCGTGCTGGGGGTCGACCTGGAGACGCTGCGGCCGGAGCCGACGGTGGAAGGCTTCACGACGCCCGGCGGCTATTCGTGCCAGGCCGTGATGCCGATCGCCCTGCGGATGTGCATGGAGATCGCCAAGGTGATCCAGCAGGAATTCCCGGGTCGCACGCTGAGCGGCATCGGCGGCATCGAAACGGGCAACGACGCGGCACAGTTCATCCTCTTGGGCTGCGACACGGTGCAGGTGTGCACGGGCGTGATGAAATTCGGTTACCCGGTCGTCCACCAGATGCAGGAGCAGCTTCTGGCCTTCATGGAGAAGCACAAATTCGAGCGGATCGAGGATTTCAAGGGCCACAGCCTGCAGTTCTTCACCACGCACGCCGACCTCGTGAAGCGGCAGGCCGAGGCCCGCGCGGCCAAGAAGGCCGAGCACGAGCGGAAGAAGGGCATCCAGTCGGACGCCGAATGGCAGGGCGACGAGTTTGTCAAGCAGACCGAGGCGCTGTCGCGCGGCTGATCGGGGAGCAAAACCGCAAGCGTTGCGCTGACCCGTGGACGGTGCGCTGAGCCGCAAGCGGGGGACCATGCGATCTTTATTGGCAATGGTCCGCAAGTTGCACCCGCTTGAACGCTTTTGCCGGACGTGATACGACATGGTGTCTGGCGGTGCGAGGTGGGTTCTTTTTCGTCTAGCGCGCGGGACCGATGCCGCAGATTTTTCATCCCAGCATGAACACCGTTTCGCGCGCCACGATATTCGGCGCGGTGTTCATCCTGGCCCTGCTCCTGTGGCTGACAATGCGGATCGTGCGCTCTCCGTACGTGAGCGGCGTGAATGTAATCAAGCCGCAGCCGGTGCCGTTCAGCCACCTGCACCACGTGGCGGAGGCGGGAATCGATTGCCGCTACTGCCACACGAGCGTGGAAGAATCGTCGTTCGCCGGGATACCGCCGACCGAGACGTGCATGAACTGCCACAGCCAGCTGTGGGCCGACAGCCCGATGCTCGCCCCGGTGCGGGAGAGCTATCGCAATGACGAGCCGCTGGTGTGGAACCGGGTGCACGACCTGCCCGATTTCGTGTTTTTCGACCACAGCATCCACATCAAACGTGGCGTGGCCTGCGCGACGTGTCACGGCGACCTGGCGGAGATGCCGCTCACCTGGAAGGAGTCGACGCTGTACATGGAGTGGTGCCTGGAGTGCCACCGCAAACCGGAGGAATTCATCGGCCCGCCGGAGGCCGTGTTCGCCTCGACCGCGTCGCGCGAGACGCCGCCGGTGGAACGGGACCTGGCCTGGGAAAACCGTCGCGGCACCTTGTTGACCAACTGCTCGCTCTGTCATTTTTGATTTGCCATGGACGAAGCCTGGAAAAAATCGTCAGCCGATTCGCGGTTCAGGGTGCTCGAGCCGACCGCGGCGCCCGCCTCGGTGTTCGACGAGTTCCCGGCGGGCGCCTCGCTGCCGCCGGACGAGCCGACGCGGCGGCACTTTCTGAAGATCATGGGCGCTTCGGTCGCGCTGGCCGGCGGAGCCGGTTGCACGCAGCCGCAGGAGACGATCGTGCCCTACGTGCGGGCGCCGGAACAGATCGTCCCCGGCAAGCCGCTGTACTATGCCACGGCGATGACCTACGCGGGCGCGAGCATGGGCCTGTTGGTCGAAACGCACATGGGCCGGCCAACCAAGGTGGAAGGCAACCCGCTCCACCCGGCCGTGCCGGAGGCGATGGCCAAGGCGAACGAGCGCGCCGCGGACGACCGGCTGCGGTTCGGCGCCACGGACGCGTTCGGCCAGGCGATGGTGCTCTCGCTGTACGATCCGGACCGGTCTCAGACGCTGTTGCGGCGCGGGCAGATCGACACCTGGGAGTTCGCCTACTCAGACCTGCGAGCCACTTTGGAGCGGCTCGCGCCGCGCGGCGGCGAGGGATTGCGGCTGCTGACGGGCACGGTCGTGTCGCCGACGCTGGCCAGTCAGATTGAAGAGCTGTTGGCGAAGTATCCGAATGCCCGCTGGCATCAATTCGAGCCGGTGAACGACGACCACGCGCTCGCCGGGGCGCGGCTGGCGTTCGGCGAGGATGTTTCGCCCGTTTATCTCAACACGCCGGACGTCGTGCTCGCGCTGGATGCGGACCCGTTCGCCGACGGCCCGATGCGGATGCGGCACGCGCGGCGGTTCCGTTGGCAGTACGTCGGCCCGGACGGCGCGGCGATGAGCCGCATTTACGTGGCGGAAACGAGCTCGACGCTCTCCGGGGCCGCGGCCGACCATCGGCTGCCGGTGAGTCCGCGCGGCGTGGTGCGACTGGCCGGCGCGGTGGCCCGGGCGTTCGGGTTGGAGCTGCCGTCCGCCGCCGCGACGATCGATACCTCGGAGATTCCGCAACCGTGGCTCGACGCGGTGGTGGAAGACTTGGAGGCCGCGCGCGGAAGGAGCGTGGTGCTGGCCGGCCGGAGCCAGCCGCCGGTGGTGCACGCGATCGCGCACTGGCTCAACGGCGCGCTGGGCAACGTGGGCCGAACGGTCGAATATCGGGCGCCGGCCGCGGCGCGGCCGGAGCTGGCCGTCGAGTCGATCCGCGAGCTGGCCGGCGCGATGCGCGCCAAGGAGGTGAGCGCGCTGGTGATCCTCGGCGGCAACCCGGCCTACGATGCGCCGGCCGACTTGGGTTTCGGCAACTTGCTGGCGGAGGTGCCGTTTTCGTTGCACCTGTCGCAATACGCGAACGAGACGGCCGTGCGCTGCGGCTGGCACGTGCCCCAGACGCACCCATTCGAATCGTGGAGCGACACGCGAGCCGCCGACGGGACGGTGTCGATCGTGCAACCGCTCATCGCGCCGCTGTACGGCGGCAAAACGGCGCACGACATGGTGGCGGCGCTCGTGGGAAAACTCAATGCGACCAGCCACGACCTGGTGCACGGGTTCTGGCAAAACCGATTCGTGGCGACGCCCGACGAGGCAGAGTTCGAGCGGGCCTGGAAGACGGCCCTGCACGACGGCGTGCTGGCCGGCACGCGAGCCGAATTGCGCACGCCCACGCTGAGCGACGGTTTTGCGGAAGCCGCGGCGAACGAGCTTGCGCCGTTCACCGCTTCGGCCGAACAACAGACATTGCACGCCACGTTCCGCGCCGACCACTCCGTGTGGGACGGGCGATTCGCGAACAACGCCTGGCTGCAGGAGCTGCCGCGGCCGTTCACCAAGCTCACCTGGGACAACGCGGCCCTTCTCGCGCCGCGGACGGCCGAGCGGCACCGGCTCAAGACGGGCGACGTAGCGGAAATCGAGACGACCGCCGGCCGGGTTGAAATGCCGGTGTTCGTCGTGCCGGGCCATCCGCCGCAGACGCTGACGCTGCACCTGGGATACGGCCGAACGCGCGCCGGCCGCGTCGGCAACGTCGGCACCGACGTGTACCCGCTGCGGGCGAGCGAGGCCATGTGGTTCGCCGAAATCACCGGCCTGCGCAACACGGGGCGGACGCACGAACTGGCGACGACGCAGCATCACCACTCCATGGCCGGCCGGCACCTCGTGCGGCACGGAACGCTGGCGGAGTACCTGGAAGCGCCGGAGCACCCGGCCTTCATGGCGGTGGGGGAGCACGCCAGTCCCGATGCGTCGATGTACCCCGAGCGGGAATACGACGGCAACAAGTGGGGCCTGGTCGTGAACCAGTCGGCCTGCGTGGGTTGCAGCGCCTGCGTCGTGGCCTGCCAGGCGGAGAACAATATCCCCGTCGTCGGCAAGGAGCAGGTCGAGCGCGGGCGGGAGATGCACTGGCTGCGGATCGACAATTATTACGAGGGCGACGCGGCCAACCCGGCCGTCTACCACCAGCCGGTGCTCTGCATGCACTGCGAATACGCGCCGTGCGAGCCGGTCTGCCCCGTGGCCGCGACGACGCACAGCGATGAGGGGCTGAACGAGATGACGTACAACCGCTGCATCGGCACGCGGTATTGCTCGAACAACTGCCCCTACAAGGTGCGGCGATTCAATTTCTTCGATTTCAACGCCGAGCTGCGCGAGGAGCCGGTGCGGCAGCTGCGGCCGAACCCGGACGTGACGGTCCGCAGCCGGGGCGTGATGGAAAAGTGCACCTACTGCGTGCAGCGGATCAACGCGGCCCGCATCGCCGCGGACAAGCAGGACCGCCCGATCCGCGACGGCGAGCTGCTCACCGCCTGCCAGGCGGCCTGCCCCACGCAGGCCCTGGTGTTCGGCAACCTGAACGACGCGCAAAGCGCGGTCCGCGAGCTGGCCGAAAGCAGCTTGAACTACTCCCTGCTGGGCGACCTCAACACCCGCCCCCGTACCACGTACCTGGCCGCCCTCCGCAACCCGCACCCCTCGCTTAAGGAAACATAACCAGAAATAATCTCACGCAAAGGCGCGAAGGCGCAAAGGAATACTGGTACCAGTTTCAATACCATCGATGCTTGCGGCACAGTGGCACAGGCCGCTGGCCTGTGTCACAGTTTTGCAGTTTTCCGCACCGGCTAGCAGCCGGTGCCACTAGTCTTGAAACCGGTTCTAAGAAACCACAAAGGGCACAAAGAACACAAAGGAATATTGAAATCGGTGTTAATTGAACTTCCGGCTTCTTCGTGTCCTTTGTGTCCTTCGTGGTTCAATCCTTCGTGGTTCAATTATGTTTTCTTAGCGCCTTAGCGCCTTTGCGTGAGATCCTTACGACGATGAACGAGCCAATCGCATCCGACGCCGTGCCGAGAAAGGAGCCGCTCTTGCCGCGCGGGCATAGCCTGGCGAGCGTGACGGACAAGATCGCCTCCATCGTGCTCGCGCGGCAGTTGAAGCTCGGCTGGCTGGTGGGGCTGGGCATCGCGTTCCTGCTGACGATGCTGCTGTTCGCCTCGGTGGCGTGGCTGTTCGTCGCCGGCGTCGGCATCTGGGGCATCGCGGTGCCGGTAGCCTGGGGTTTTGCGATCGTCAACTTCGTATGGTGGGTCGGCATCGGCCATGCCGGGACGCTCATCTCCGCCATCCTGCTGCTCCTCAGGCAGGAGTGGCGCACGTCGATCAACCGCTTCGCCGAGGCGATGACGCTGTTCGCGGTGGCTTGCGCGGGGCTCTTTCCGCTGCTGCACCTGGGCCGACCCGAGTATTTCTACTGGATGGTGCCCTACCCCAGCACGATGGGCGTCTGGCCACAGTTTCGCAGCCCGCTGATCTGGGACTTCTTCGCGGT
>CAZHIV010000302.1:0-3346 GCA_964532675.1 uncultured Planctomycetaceae bacterium | reverse complement strand
GTCGCGCCTTCGTCCACGTCCGCCGCGCCGCTGATGACCAGCGTCGGCGCCACGTTGTGGACCGTTACTTCCACCGTGCTCGCCGCGGCGAAGGAGCCGTCCTCGACCGTGTCCGACGAGCTGATCGTGTACGTCGAGCTGCCCGTGTCGTCGGCATACACGTGCGTGACGCTGGACGGGTTGCCCGTAATAACCTCCGTGACGTCGCCCCAGTTGATCGTCCAGCTCGTGATCGTGTCGGCGCCCGGATCGGATGATGACAGGTTGAGCGTGTAGGTCGCGCCTTCGTCCACGTCCGCCGCGCCGCTGATGACCAGCGTCGGCGCCACGTTGTGGACCGTTACTTCCACCGTGCTCGCCGCGGCGAACGTGCCGTCCTCGTCCGTGGCCGTCGCGCTGATCGTGTACGTCGAGCTGCCCGTGTCGTCAGCGTATACGTGCGTGACGCTGGCTGGGTTGCCCGTAATAACCTCCGTGACGTCGCCCCAGTTGATCGTCCACTGGCTGGTCGTTGGATCGCTCGAGGACAGGTTGAGCGTGTAAGTAGCTCCCTCATCGACGTTGGGGTCGCCGCTGATGGAAGGGGCCGGGGCAACTCCCGAATCGTAGCGGGCTAACAGGAAGTCGTTGTCGTTGTATACCCCACCGGCGACAATCTTCCCATCGGGCTGAAGCGCGACGCTGCGCAATACTTCCGTCGTGTTGCTGGCGGGGGCGAGGTTGGTCAGCGAGATGCCGCCGCTGCCGAAGCTTGTGTCGAGCTGACCGGTCGAGGCGAGCACGCGCATCACCAGCAACGCGTCGTCCGTGAGGACGTTCGGAAAGGTGCCGCTCTGGGTCACCGTGGCACCGACCACGACGTAATCGCCATTGGGTTGGATCACGAGGTCCTCCAGGAAGTCCGCCGTCGTGATATTGGTGCGGAGCACGCCCGGCTGAGGACCGCCGGCGTTGAACGACGTGTCCAAGCTGCCGTTGGTGAGGTAGCGGGCAACAATGGCGTCGGCCAGACCGGCGGAATTCGAGATGTCGCCGGCGACGACGATCTTGCCGTCCGACTGGATTTTGACCGCGCGGGCGACATCGGCCGTGGGGGAGGGCCCCTCCAGGCCGATGATGTCGGTGCTCACCCGTCCGCCCACGCCGAAGGTCGAATCGAGCGAGCCGTCGGCGTTGTAGCGTGCCAGGCCGAACACGAATTGATCATTCACATTGACGCGGCCGACCACCACGATTTTGCCGTCGTTCTGCACAGCCACGTCGAGCGCCTCGTCTACGTCGGCGTCGAAGTCGGTGCTGACCCAACCGGCCCCGCCGCCGAAGCTCGTGTCCAGGCCGCCGTTGGCGTTGAAGCGCATCACCATGAAGTTGTTGCTTCGACTGACGCCGGTGCGCCGCTCGCCAGCCACCACCAACTTGCCGTCGCTTTGCTCCACCACCGCGTGGGGCTCGACGATCACGCCGCTGATCGAGATGAGGTTCTTCCCGTCCGTGTCGAAGGTCGTGTCGAGATTGCCGTCCGTGTCGAATCGAACGATGCCGAACCCGCTCGAACCGGTGGCGGTGCGGCCTTGCCCCACGACCACGATCTTCCCGGACGAATCGACGATCATGTCGAAGACGATGTCGCCGCCGCCGAAGAAGTCGACCGTGGCCAGGCCGTCGACGCCGTCCGAGCCGCCCACGCCGAAGGTCGTGTCGAGTTGGCCGTCGGCAAGGAACCGCGCTACGCCGAAATCCTGAATTGCCGTGCTGGGCGGGTTGATGGTCCCCGCGATAAGGATTTTGCCGTCGGCCTGAACGTCCACCGCCATGCCGTTTTCGTTAAAGCCCAAGTTGGCGATCAGCGTGCCGGGCACCGGCCCCGTCGGATTGAACGTGGGGTCGAGCGAGCCGGCCGACAGCATGTGCCGGTCTTCGAGTCGCTCGCCGCCGAGGATCGTTTCGCGCAGCGGGCTGCGCCGGCGGCCACGCGACGCGGCTTTGCGACGCGGCTTCGATGAAGTTGCTCGTTGATGATTCCAAAACATGAGCTTGCGCATCATGACGTTGCTCCAGAAGTGTTTTGAGCGCGGCGGATCATTGCCGCACGAAGGGGGAGGGACCGTGCGCGGAACCGGAACGGCGCGACCGCGAATGCGGCCAATTCCAATGCGGCGCGGTCACGTAGGGCCCAAACTGTACGCGATACCGCGCTACTGTAAGCAAGAGCAATAATTCGGCGGCGCCCGCCGCGCCGCCATTACGCGGCTGAAAATAACTACCGGCCCGTCAAAAGTCAAGGAATCTAATCGCCAATGCCAGCGCGCATTGCCCCGACGGACAGGTTGTCGCCCCTCACGTGGTACCGCTTCCAGTGAGTCGACTCCCCTGCGGTCGTCGCCCGGGGGCACCGACTCAGTCCCTGGCGGGCGACCTTACTTCAAACACGCAGCCAAGGTTGTCCAGCCCAGGCGCTTGACAAACGCGCGGCCCGTGCAGTACTGTACTATTACGATAGTACAGATGGAGTCCGTCCCCGCCCGGGAGCGACCATGCTCGTTCACATCGACGTCCGCAACGGCCTGGCCGTGTACGACCAGATCGTGCGGCAGCTCAAATTCGCCGTCGCCGATGGGGCCGTCCGCACGGGGGAGCTGGTGCCCAGTGTGCGTGAACTGGCCCGCGAGCTGGCCGTCAATCCGAACACCGTCGCCCGGGCCTACCGCCAGCTACAGGACGACGGCGTGCTGGAGCCGGTCCGCGGCACGGGCCTGTCGGTCACCGCCACCGCCCGCCGCCATTGCCAGGCCGAACGCCTCAAGCTGATCCGCGTCCGGCTGCGATTGGTGCTCGAAGAAGCCCTGCAAAGCGGCCTGTCGGCCGGCGAAGTCGAAACCCTGATGTACGACGCTCTGGCCGACGCCCGCCGAGCGAAGCGAAAGTAGCCAAACCACTCGGAGCCCCAAAAATGGCCGTTATCGAATTCGCCGGCGTTACTAAGCATTACGGCCACACGGCGGCGCTCGAGGGCGTCTCCTTCGAGGTCCCCGCCGGCGTTGTCTTCGCCCTGTTGGGCGAAAACGGCGCGGGCAAGACGACCGCCATCCGGCTGATGCTCGGCCTCGCCGAGCCCACCGCCGGCGAAGTGAGGGTGCTCGCCCTCGACAGCCGCCGCGACGCTCTGGCCATCCGCCAGCGCGTCGGCTACCTGCCCGAGCGGCCCGCGCTCTACGAATGGATGACCGCCGCCGAGATCGGTTGGTTCACGGGTGGATTCTACCCCGATGGCTTCGAACACGAGTTTCGCAAGCTGATCGCGCACTACGAAGTGCCGCTCGACCGCAAGTTGGGACAGATGTCCAAA
>CAZHIV010000301.1:0-13114 GCA_964532675.1 uncultured Planctomycetaceae bacterium | reverse complement strand
AAGCCTTAGAAGACGCCACCACCAAACAAGCCGCCGTCCAGCGCGCCGACGGCGAGCCCGCTTCAGCGGGCGGGCGACGGCTGTTGCGGCAGGAAGTCGGGCCGGATGAAATCGCCGAGGTCGTCAGCGCCTGGACCGGCGTACCCGTGTCGCGCATGCTCGAAAAAGAGCGGGCCAAGCTCCTCGTGCTCGAGGAGCGGCTGCACCAGCGCGTCGTCGGCCAGGACGAGGCAGTTCACGCCGTCGCCAACGCCGTCCGCCGCAGCCGCAGCGGCCTGCAAGACCCCAACCGCCCCATCGGCTCGTTCATCTTCTGCGGTCCCACGGGCGTCGGCAAAACGGAGCTCTGCAAGGCCCTGGCCGAGGTGCTGTTCGACGATGAGCACGCGATGGTCCGCATCGACATGAGCGAGTTCATGGAGAAGCACACGGTGAGCCGGCTGATCGGCGCCCCGCCGGGCTACGTCGGCTACGAGGAAGGCGGTAAGCTCACCGAAGCCATCCGCCGCCGCCCGTACGCCGTCGTGCTCTTGGACGAGATCGAAAAAGCCCACCGCGACGTGTTCAACATCCTCTTGCAGGTGCTCGACGACGGCCGGCTGACCGACAACCACGGCCACACAGTCGACTTCACCAACACGATCATCGTGATGACCTCCAACGTCGGCAGCCAGATGATCCAGGAGACGTTCGAGGGCGGCGGCACGTATGATGAGATGCGCACCGGCGTGATGGATTCCCTGCAAGCCCGCTTCCTGCCCGAGTTCCTCAACCGCATCGACGAGATCATCGTCTTCCGCCCGCTCGATCGGTCGCAGATTCGCCAGATCGTCGATTTCCAGGTCAAGCACCTGGCGACGCTGCTTCAGCAGCGGGGCTTCGGCCTGGAAGTAAGCGAGCCGGCCCGCGAGGAAATCGCCCGCCGCGGCTACGACCCGTCCTTCGGCGCACGCCCGCTGAAGCGCGTGATCCAGCAAGAACTGCAGAACCCGCTGGCCACCGAGCTCTTGAAGGGCGCGTTCCCCGACGGCAGCACCGTCCACGTCGACTTCGAGGGCGAGGACTTCTCATTCGAAGCCACCGCCGGCCGACCCGGCGCCCCACGCCGCGGTGGCCGCTCGCCCGGCGACGAAATCGTCGCGGCGGAAGTAGTGTAAGCTCCTATTCCGGTCGCCGTAAAGCTTCGGCCGCTGAGGATTCGATGGTGTTCACTTCGTCGGCGCCGGACTGAAAGTCCAGCGTTAATCGTATCGCCACGAACGCAAGCACCGTTGAGAACGTGTGAGGCGGGGAAAAGAGAACGTCATCGAGTTTGCGCAGCCATTTTATCATCGCTCGTTTTCCACCCTGAAATGCGGATTGCCCACGACGACCGCAAGAAACGTTTCCTTTAGCAGTGGCGAAAGCTTCTTTGGATCATCGACGCGGTTAATAATTAGCCCCAACATACGAAGCGCAATATTATGACGCCGCGAATTGATCGCGAACCGGAATGGGACCAGAATAAGCAACTCGACGATTGAGCCACTAAACAGATAGCCGACACGCGTAGCAACGTCACCGCTCACAGCACCGAGGGTGAGCAAAATCAAGCCGAAGACGAATAGAATGAGGGCCATTACGTAGGAGACCCACTCGACGACTCTGTTCTCCTTTAAGGCTTGGGAGATTACCGATTGGGCGTCGCCGAATTGCAGGGAATCCTTGCTTGGATAGCTGAGCCGCTTGTATGCGGTAACTAAATCGTCATCGGAAATGCGACCGCCAACGGCAGTTCGCTGCGCTTCCGAAAACAGTGCCTCGCGGAGGTTGGCAACAAGGTCTTCGAAAGTTTCTTCCGCAGAAGGGTCAAGCTGCGTTTCGCGAGTCTTGGCCTCTTCGCTCATTGAGGTGGTTTTTCAATTCTTCGAGCAGCGAGTCATCAATACATGCTCTGATATCGTCCGCTCTCACGATGGACGATTCGGATGAGCGCGTTCGCTCAATGCCGCGGTCTCGCAATAGTTTTGCCACAAATTGGCCCGCTTGGAAAGCGAGATCGCCAGCCTGCCGATCGAGGACGATGGGGAGATCTTCGACTGTTGACATAGGATTCCTCCATGAACCACGTCAGTCTACCGCGAACAAGTTAATAGAATTGGCGGCGAAGCGTCAATCCCAGAAACTGCTTGCACGAGGGCCGAATCGCCACGGACGAACTTCCGATCAGACGGCGAAATTTTCCGTTCAAAGCCACCGCCGGCAGACCCGGCGCCCCACGCCGCGGCGGCAAATCCCCCGGCGACGAGATCGTCGCGGCAGAAGTCGTGTAGAGTAAATGACGAATGACGAATGTCGAATGACGAAGGTTTCAAATTAACCGTGTATTCGTCATTCGGGAATTCGTCATTCGTCATTCCGCCTCAGCGGTCCACTTCCTCAAGCTTCCAATTCGCGATGATCACTTCCGCGCCGGGCGTCATCGCCCGGACCTTGCGGGCGATCTCGACCTTCTCGCTCACCGTGGCCTTCGCCAACCGCTTGTTGAGGTGCGTAAGCTTCTCGCGCCGCTTGCGGCGCCGCTTGATCTCTTTCTTGCGTTCGCTGATGGACATTGTGCGGGAAATGGGGGCTGGGGTATGGGGGCTGGGTCCGTACACGTTTCGAAGCATCTCTTTGTAGCAGGGCCGAGCCGACCGGTCAACGCGGCACTGGCCACCCCGTAGTCGGTGAGTTTGCACGGTGTCTAGTTCGAGGTGGCTGGGGCAACGCCCGAGATCTGCTCAACTGGGGCGGTGCTTCGCTCTGCCCCAGCCACCCAGCCGAATACAATGCTGGAGCCATGGCAGGAAGAACAGCAAAAGAGTTGATCGACACACTCAGCGGCGATGTTGAGAGGGTTTGGACATTGCTCCAGGAGGCCCGGCACGAAACCGAAGTTGCACGAGAGCTCGACCTGCGTGAATGTCTCCCCAAAGAGTTTCATGACAAGCTTCCGGCCGACATTCCGGCATTTCTGCATCGGGATTACGAGTTCCATGCCCGGCAGTTCTTCCGAGCCGCGTTCGCGTTTATCGAAGGGGTGACCTTTGCGTTGAAGACCAGAGCAGCGCATTATTGCTTAGCGGAGGGAATTGAACTGTCTGACGGCGAAATTGACTTCGTTGCCGAGCGTGATTATAGGCTTAACAACAACGGTACAGTAAGCGAGCAGTCAGCACACATCCGCCTGGCAGACAACGTTCGATTTGCAATTGCCATTTGTGAGAAGGCACGCCGTATGCCGCCAACGTTCGACGCCAACGTTGCTTGGTGGTCGCAACTGATGGCTTCAATTAGAGTGAGAGATCGGCTGATGCACCCCAAATCGCCTGAAGACCTCGATATTACGCACGACGAGGTCAATATCCTATTCGACGCGTACAAGGGCATGCTTCAGCACTTCACGTCATATCCAAAGCTGGTCTACACGAACCCGCCGGACGAGAACACAACGCTGACAATTCGCAGGCGATAAGAGGGAGGGGTCCCATGCCCACGGCTCGGCCGGCAGGCTGTGATCTAGCGGCATGTGCCGCAAGATTCGCCCTATCGGCTGAGGATGGCGCTGGGCTGAGCGATGGGGTATAATTGGCGGTAGTGATCCTGTGGCCCGGATGGCGAGTGCGCGATGGTGTTTCAAGGGCACATTAAGAATGGCGTGGCGGTGTTTGATGAGCCGGCGGCGCTGCCGGAGGGGACGAAGGTCCGCATTGTGCCGGTCGTGGACGGGGCGCGTAGAACGTTGGCCGAGCGGTTCCAGAGCATCATCGGGGCCGCGCGGAATCTTCCCGACGACATGGCCGAGAGTCACGACCATTATCTGCACGGGACGCCAAAGCAATGAGCGCCGTATTTGCGGACTCGTTCTATTTCCTGGCACTCGTCAATCCGCGAGATAAAGCGCATGCGAAGTGCTTGGCTTTTTCCCAGGCGTCCGACCGGCCGGTGGTCACGACGACGTGGGTGCTGATGGAGGTCGGTGACGCTTTGAGCCGGGGCACGGATCGAGACGTGTTCTTGCGAGGAGGCCTTCGGCCAAACCCGAGGTGGCGCGTATCGACGTGATGCCATTCATCAACCATCGATCGGTAGAAAACGTCGCCGCAAGTTGCGCGAGGCCGCCTGCTTGGGTGGCCAAAAGTGATGGTGGAACGGGGCCGGGCGGCGTGCTATAGTCGCCGTTCACGCCCGAGTTTGCGGGCGATTGTTCTTTGATAATTTAGCTCTCAGCTGTTAGCTCTCAGCTTTCAGCCAGACCGGGCGGTTTTTTGGCCGCTCGGACGCGCACGAAGCGCGCCGAAATTGAAGTTAATTAGCTGAATTTTGCGCGCTGCCGCGTGGCGGTTCGTGCGGGCGGTGTAGCAGTTTGGTGGAAGTCGCGCGCGCGAAACTCCGAGTTTTGCCCGGCAACGATGGGTCCCCCTATCCGCGGCGCAAAATGAAACGCCCGGCCGGCAAACGACTTAGCGGCCCGTGCGACCGAAACGCCCGATGCAAAACTGTCTGGCGCTCGGAAGATTGGAAGGTTTTGCGCGCGGCGACTCGGTCGACCGCGCAAAACTCCAGCCACTCATTTCGGCTTCGCCATTGCCGCTGGGCGAATCGCCCGCGGGGCGTAACAATGGCACGTAGGCGAGTTTCTCCGAAACTCGAAATCCGCGTGTCGGACTCGCGCGGCTACGTGGTCGGGTGGCCGAGTGGTTTAAGGCACCGGTCTTGAAAACCGGCGTGCGGGAAACTGCACCGGGGGTTCGAATCCCTCCCCGACCGCTACAAGGGCCTTGGCCCCATTGTTTCAACTGGGGACTGAATCATGCAAAAGTTCGCTCATCAGGTCTGGATCGCGGTCGGGATCGCAGCCGCCGTCGTGCTTACGGCCTGGCTGGCGAGTCGCTTGTTCCATGGGCTGCTGATCATCTTTGCCGGCATATTGCTGGGCGTGTTCCTCACCCAGCTCAGCCATCGTTTGAGCAGCTTCACTGGCCTGTCCTACCGAGCGGGGTGTGGCGTGGTCGTGGCTGGCCTCGCGGCGATGGCGGTTAGCTTCATTGGCATGCTGGGTACGCAGATCGCCCTGCAGGCGAGCCAGTTTGTGAGGCAGTTGCGCCAATCAGGGGCGGAACTACAGAAACAGCTCGAAGGACAGCCGTGGTGGTCTGAAATTCAGAATTTGCAATCCAGCGAGATGGACCTCTTGGCGTCGCGGCAGGCTGTCAGCACCGCGACTTCGGCCGTTTCCATGACATTCACGACGTTGGGCGCAGCCGTGCTGGTAGCGGTCCTGAGCATTTACGTCGCCGTGCGACCGGAGCGATACCGCAACGGGGTGCTGACGCTGGTGCCGCCGGCCAAACGGCAGCGAGTCGGGGAAGTAATGGATAAAACGGCTACCGCGCTGTGGTATTGGTTTCTAGGGCGACTGGTCGGAATGTTGGTCATCGGCGTCGGCTCGGGGCTGGGGTTGTGGCTGCTGGGCGTGCCCTTGCCCATTTCGCTGGGCGTGCTGGCCGGGCTGTTGAATCTTGTGCCGAACGTCGGCCCGCTGATCGCGCTGGTGCCCGCGGTGCTGTTCAGTTTGCAGATAGGGGCGGATACGGTGCTGTACGTGATCCTCTTCTACTTTGCGCTGCAGGGCGTGGAGAGTTACCTGCTCACGCCGCTGATCGATCAGTACCAGGTGGCCGTGCCGCCGGGGCTGACTCTTTCGGCCCAGTTGCTGTTCGGCCTGGTGGGCGGCTTGCTGGGGCTGCTGCTGGCCACGCCGCTGGTGGTGGTGATCAGCATTCTGGTGACGGAATTCTACGTGAAGGACCTGTTGGGAAGCGAGCCGGTGGCTGCATAGCGCCAGGCCGCTAGCGGCGCAGGTCCGAACCCTTGCCGGCGGCCGGTGTCGTTGATACCTCCAAGGGTCCCGACACCGACCACGGACGGCCCGCATGACGCTAAGCGACGCAAATCGAGTGCAATCCGACACTTGGTGGGGCCGGCCGAGCGGCGGACGCGAGGTGCTGCGCGTCGCCCTGCCGCTGGTGATCTCCAGCCTGTCGTGGACGGTGATGACGTTCGTCGACCGGATGTTTCTCAACTGGGTGTCCGGAACCGTGATGGCGGCGGCGTTCGCGGGCTCGGTCGCGTGGTTCGCGCTAATCTGCTTGCCCTTGGGCATCTGCTCGTATGCCAACACCTTCATCGCCCAGTACGACGGCGCGCGGCAGCCACAGCGCATCGGGCTCGTATTGTGGCAGGCGGTGTGGATCGCGCTGGGTTTCGCGCCGCTCATGCTGGCGGCGATTCCGCTCGCGCCGTTTGTGTTCGCGCTGGCGGACCATAGCCCGGAAATCTTCGCCTATGAGGTGCAGTATTTCCAAATCCTGTGCGTCGGCGCGCCGGCCATGCTCATCGCCCAGGCCGGGGCGTCGTTCTACAGCGGGCGGGGGCAAACGTGGGTGGTCATGATCGTCGACGCCGCGGCGGCCGTGCTGAACCTGGTGCTAGACTACTGCTGGATTTTCGGTTACCTCGGCTTTCCGGAATGGGGACTGGTGGGGGCGGCCTGGGCCACCGCGCTGAGCATGTGGGTGAAAGCGATCGTGTACCTCGCGCTGCCGCTGCAACGGCGGCACCGCGCTGCCTTCGGCACGATGCACGGGATGCGCTTCGACCGGGAGCTCGTGCGTCGGATCCTGTACTTCGGAGGGCCGAGCGGCTTTCAGATGCTGCTCGACGTCACCGGCTTCACTGTGTTCATCCTGTTGGTCGGCCGATTGGGAACGGTCGAAGCGGAGGCCACCAGCATGGCGTTCAGCATCAGCTCGCTAGCGTTCATGCCGATCTACGGCCTGCACCTGGCGGTGAGCGTGCTGGTAGGCGAGAGATTGGGCGAAAACCACGACAAGCTGGCCGCGCGCGCCACGCTCACCACGCTGCAGGTGTCGTGGATCTACATGCTGCTGATCTCGCTCGTCTATGTGTTTGCGCCGGGTGTGTTCCTGAGCGGGTTTTTCCCGGAAAGCATCTCGCCGTCGCCAGAGGGGCACGCCGTGGAAGAGTTGGCCGTGCTGCTGCTGCAATTCGTCGCCGCGTACAACCTGCTCGACGCCACGCAAATGGTGTTCGTCGGCGCACTGAAGGGGGCGGGCGACACGCGGTTCGTGCTGCAGGTGAGCCTGCTGCTCACCGCGCTCTTGGCCGGCTTGAGCTGGCTATGCGTCGAGCAATGGCACACGGGGATTGCCGGTTGCTGGCTGCTCGTGACGCTGTGGGTTTGGTTGGCGGCGGCGATTTACATGGTGCGGTTCCTGCAGGGAAAGTGGCGCGGCATGCGGGTGATCGAGCAGCCGGCCACGGGGCTCGGCGACGCGCAGGCGGGAATCGTTGGTGAGTGAGTGAGCGCGCGGCAGTGCTTGTTGCGCTAATCCGCAAGCGGGGAAGCCGTCGCGCGCTGGCGCTTGGCGGGCAGGGCGGGCAACTACAACGACCACCAGTTCGACTGGCCTTCGAAGACGGCGGCGAGCTCGAGGTCTCCGACCGGCTCTTCGTCATGGCCGAAGCGGTCGCTGATCGGCTCATCGACGTCATCGCCACCGTCCAAGTCGGCCAGAGCCAGATCGAGCAGCAGCAAATCGGCGCTCGATTGGCCCGCGGCGCCGAGCGAAGTTTCGACCCGAGCCGAGCTGTCCGCGGTTGCCAACGAATTCGAAGCGGCAACGTCCGCCGTGAACGACGTCAAGACCGATGACGAACGGGCCGGCTCGGCAAGCTCGTCACTTCCGCCCAACGTGGCACCCACGCTGGGCGCGGGCGACGACGGCTGCGGCACGGCGGTGCTGCTCGCCGATTGGACCGGCGCGCTGGGGCTCGTGAAGGCAGTCGGCGCGGGCACTGGAACCGCGAATACTTTCAGCAGCGAATGGAGATCGACGGCCACTTGATCGCCCGTCGGCGCCGCGGGTGCCGCGGATTCGCTTTCCTCGGACTGCAGGGTTTGTGGGTCTACGGGCGGTTCTTCCAGGTTGTTTCCAGCAGCGGGACTGGCGCCGGGAAGGGTATTGCCAACGTTCGCGACCCAGACATCGTAATCGGCTTGGGTAACCGTGCCGGGCGTCGTATCGTTGGGCAAGAAAGTGTTGGTGCCCAGGTTGACGCGCCACACGATGTAGTCGGCGGCGTCGACCGTATTGTCGCCGTTGTAGTCGCCGGGAAGGGCCGGGGTAGTAGAGAAAATGTAATCCTCCACTTCGCCGATAGCGGCAGGCCCGGTAAAGCTCAGACCCGCCTCACCCCAGCGGAACCGAGCCGCGTACTGGCCGTTGATGCCGTCCGGAGCGGTAATCGTCAACGTGTGGACGCCCGGCGGGAGATCCGCTTCCCCGCCCAGCAAGGTGCCGCCCTGGCTCCAGATCAGGCGGTCGCCCTCGTCGAAGCCGTCCTGCTCCCAGTCAATCCACCCGGTGAGCGAGCCGCCGACGCCGAACGTGGTTACCTGCAGCGTGTTGACGCCGGACTTGAGAATACCACCGACGAGCACCACGCCGTCGTCGCCGGTGTCGAAGTTCGCCGCGTCCGAGTGCGTCCCATCGACTTCGCCGCTAATGTTGGCCCCCAGGCGGAAGTGGGGATACACGATGTGGCTTGGCCCCCCTTCGGCAGACGTGGTTGGGTAACCGGTCGGCAGATCGCCCCAGTCACGGTCGGCGAGGTTTTTCAAACCAAACAAGACGCCTGTCTTGGTGCCGCCGGCCTCGAGCAGAACCTGTCGAATTCCATCCGCGGGAATCGTGGTAACATAAGTTGTGCCAGCCGTAATCACCCTTATCTGATTGGTGCCGGCCGGCACGCCTCCCAGGAAGAACGACCCATTCGCGGTCGTCAGTACCCCGATTTCTTCACCGGGGTCGGGAACACCGTCGTTGTTGTTGTCCCAGATGCCGTTTTCATTGGTATCGACAAAGACTCTCAGGCCCGCAATGCCGAGCTCCCCGACTTTCCGGAGCCCGTCCGAGTCGAGGTCGTTGAACACGAAGCCGAGGATATTGCCGTTTTGCCCGCCGGGCGAGGTAACCGGCGGCAGGACGAAGAAATCGACGACCGACGGGAAGTCACCGGGCGTCGCGATTATGCTCTGCGACAGTCCGCCCGGGACGGTAGGCTCCCACACGGTCGATCCGTAGGTCGGGTCCACGCCGACCTTTACGGTCGTGGCAACGGTAGCCGAGATCGCGAACGAGTATCCAAAAGGATCAAGACCCCTGGTCGTATACGTCGGCGCATAGTTGCCGACATCGGCGCCAGCCAAGTTCGTATCGGCAGCACCAGTGGCAACGGCGGTGAAGTCCGCATGAGCGTCGATCGCGGCCGCAACTTCCGTATTGGTCACCGTTGCGGAAGCGAAATTTGCCCTGACGGTCAGAGTCTTCGATACCTCGTCGAACAAAACGCTATTCACGCCGCCGGAGACAGTTGCATCCTCCAGCAGCCGTACCCTGATACCATTGCCGTCCGAGCCTTGGGCGGCGCCGCCTTCGACGGCTGTAACCGTAACGCCCGCGGCCACGGTCGTGTCGAAGTCGAAGTGGAAGACCGATTGCACATAGTTTGCCGTTGTAATCTGGTACGGTTCTGCTCCCTGTTGGAAACTCCCATCGCCGTTCACGTCGTAGTACACGCGAACATCCGGAATGGGCGTGTCCAGGTTAGGAGTCAACGCGCCGTTGCCATCCAGATCAGCATAGACCGTTCCCTCGACAATTATTTCATCACTCGGAGCATCTCGCTTGATCAGGAAGTTAATATTCTTGACCGCCATAGGGATGGGATCCACCGTGACAGGCGATCTTGTCAATGTTGGGCCGGTTGCTGGATTAAAAGAAACGCCGGTTACAAAAGTGTCTTCAAACGGCTTAGGCGACAAGGTCGCAATGCCATCGCCATTGGCGTCGAATAGTCCGAAGAGGATCTCTTCCGGGTTATCTCCGGGAACGACAGCGGCAGGAGTATCCCGATCCGGTGCGTAAAACCAGTCGGGCGTAATACGCCAGGTGGAGAGATAATGCGGCTGGTACTGAAGCCCCACGGGAACGGTTCCAGGTGCAAACACATGATCCAGGAACACGCTCGGTTCCGCATTCAGATCCCTAGCCCGGATTTCGTACGTAAGCGTTGGGTCTAGATCGAAGTAGTAGTTGCCGTCGGCGCCGGTCAGGAACTTCGCCGTGGCGTCATCACGAACAAACTCGTTCGCTAGCCCCACGTTTTCGACAATGTGCGCCGAGACCAGTATGTTCGCCGCGAACGGCTCTTGCGTAATCGTGTCCTCGGCCGGATCGTACAGGCCGTCGCCATTGACATCGATAAAGTCGAGCCGGCGCTGCACGTCCGAAACGCGAATCTCATCGAAACTGGTTGCACTGACAGTCTGAATGTAGCGGTTGTAGTTGAATTCCCCGTCGCTGTTGGCGTCGATTCCGACAAGACCCTGGACCCGCTGAGCCCGGCCAATGCCGTTGGCCGCGTAATTCGGATCGAGCTGGCCTCCCGCAATCGGTTTTCCATGCCACACGACTTCAACGCCCTGAAACTGGTAGGCGCTGTCGGAGTAATTCTCGATGTGCAGCTCCCAATTGCGGAAAATGGGCTGGCCGCTGGCCTCGTCCCAGACCGGCTCGCCTGTCACCGGATCGATGATGACGCTGCTCGCGGAGCTTTCGCCCCAATGGCGGTTGGTGCTGAAGGTCCAAGTAAAATTGCCGCCATCGACGTCGATGTCGCCAAGCGGGTCATTCGGCCGCACGGGCGCCGCCATGGGCTGCAGGCTGTAATTCGGCGTGAAGGCGGGGTCCAAGTAAAAGTTGTTCAACTCACTCTGCGTTCCATCCGGCGAAACGAGGAAGATCCGCAGGAAGTCGAGATCCTCAGCCGACCCGCCGATATCCACTTTGACTTCCACCCATTCGACGTCGATCCCTTGCGCAGGCGGCACTGCAAAATCCATATACGAGGCCCCGCGACCAGAAGGCCTGCCGCTACTCGGCCAATCAATCGGGGGGTTCTCCACTTCGGGATCGAACGGCCCCGGCGGAAAGTCGGCAAAATACTCGTTCCAATAGCCGATGAAGCCGCCAGTGAGCGGCCCGAACCCGCCGGGCACCACGAGCGCACCCAAGTTAGCCGGCATCTGTTCGGCGGCGGGGATGCCGTTGAAAAAGCCCTGGCCGGGGCCCACCGGGCCGGTCGTAAACGTCCGCTCGGGAGCCAATTGCTGGGCGATTCCGGCCAAATGCCACTTCTCCGCGAAATCCACGGCGAGCGCGGCATCGATCATGCCATGCCCATAGCCGATCTGTTCACCGTAGAGACCGTACCCCTGGCTTACCGTATAGCCCGCACCATTTGTGAAAACGGGTGGTTGCGCTTCGTAGTGGCTACGGAACTGCCGGCTCCAATCGTTAGTATCCCAGCCCCAGAATTCCGTCCCACCCCCGATGCCTGGATCGGGTCCAATCAGGTCAATCGGGGGATCCCCCGGATTGGCAGGAGGAATCCGTTCCGCAAAGAATGGCGGATTGGGAGTCGCGAACGGGTTGGTGAGCGAAGCTGGGTTGTTGCCATAAGTCCACGGATCGGGGGCCCGAAACGGCCCGATCTGATTGACTTGCCAGGAGTTCTGCGGTGGCATGTCGTTCAGAACACCGGGCGCGCCGGGGGAGAAGATATACTCAAACTGCGCGTTCTGCCGAGCCGTCCGAACAAGGATCTCCTGCACGTCGCGGTAGTTGAGATTGGGGTTCGCCTCGAGCATCAAGGCGATGACGCCGCTCACGAGCGGTGCCGACGCCGACGTGCCATTGAACCGGGACGTGTAATTCGGATCCGGCCACGGGTCGCCGTCATCGTCGAAGCCGGTGCCCGGATCGGGGGCCGAGTTGCGGCCAAAATCGCCGATCAGATCGGTCGTCCAAATGCCGCTGCCGTAACCGGTTTCCTCGGCCACGGTGATGGCGCCGTTTGAACCGGTCGGCGCGGCCACGAGAACGGACGCGCCGGCCGTCGGATAGCTCGTGAAGGTGCCGTCGGCGATCCCATTTTCATCGTAGTTGAAATACAGCCCGTCGTGATCGACGCCCGTCACGCCGATCGTATAGCGCGAATTGACCCAGGCATTGTAGCTGGAGCTGTCGTAGTTGCCGATGACGCCGAAACCGGGGCTAAAGCCGGGGCCACCGTCGTTGCCCGAGGCAAAGACGTGGATGATTCCCAAGCCGTCGCGGCCATGGATGACCGAATTGCGAAGGATCTGCAATTCGGTTGGCGTCAGAGGAATGGCTGCGCGGTTGAACTCGTGATCGGGCCCCCAACTGTTGTTGGTGATATCGAAGTCGTAGAGATTCGCCCATTGGAAACCATTCGCCGCTTCCGCCGGATTGGTGAAGTCGCGACGGATGGGCACCAACGTGACGCCCGGGGCGACGCCCGTGCCGCCCTCATTGTTATTTGCCACGGCGCCGATCAACCCGGCCACGGCCGTGCCGTGATAACCGGTGGGATCGATCAAGCTCGGGCTGGCGCTGGTCGTGCCCGTCGTGGCGTTGTAACGGAGCGTCGGGTGAAGGTTGGAGTTCAGGTCGGGATGAGTGAATTGGATGCCGGTGTCGAACACAGCTACGGTAACTCCGGCGCCAGTGTAGCCTCGCTCCAGGCCCGTGCCTTGCCAGACAGGCAACACGTTGATGTCGACGCCTGGTATGCCGAAGAGGCTTTGCAGGTCCGGATTCCCGACTTCCTGACCCGTGTTCCAAAGGTGCCACTGGTTGGCGAACATCGGGTCGTTCGGCAGCGCGTAAAAAGTGTACTGCGGCGTAACGCCCCCGGCGTTTGCTGTTGCGCGCGCGGCCCATTCCAATTCCTGCTGCCAGATAGCGGCTTGCCCTTCCGCCGTGTCGTTCGATATTCCACCTGTGTACACGTCGACCGGCGTGGCGGAGAACGCGAAGCGATCCTCCAAGCGCTCAAACGAATACGTCTTGCGTTTGCGCGGATTACGTTGAGCGAAGATCGGCAGCGGCTTTTGGCGCGACCACGAACGACGACCGACTCG
>CAZHIV010000300.1:0-14573 GCA_964532675.1 uncultured Planctomycetaceae bacterium | reverse complement strand
GATCACCGACGTGCCCGAGGTGTTCAACGTGGCGACGTTCGACAACAACGACAACGTGCGGAACGTGTACCGCAGCAAGGCGGTGGGCGAGCCGCCGTTGATGCTCGGCATCGCCGTGTGGGCGGCGGTGAAGAACGCGCTGTCGTACGCCGGGCCGGAGGCGGCCGGCGAGTTGCAGTTGCCGGCGACGGGCGAGGAGATTCTGCGATGCTTGATGCGGTCGCGGAGTGAGCCCCGCACGGCGCAGGCGCCGTTGGCATCGGCGGCCACGCCGAATCCGCTATGTTAGAGTTTCTCGCGATGGGTTCGGCGTGGCCGCCGACGCTCAACCTCTAGTTGCCATCATGTCGACGCCGCACGGATTCATTGAACGCCTGGCCGAAATGTCCAACAGCGGCGTGCCGTTCGTCTGCGTGACGATGGTCGAAGCCGTGGGCAGCACGCCGCAGGACACGGGCAGCAAGATGCTCGTTACGGCCGAAGGGCTCGTCACGGGCACCGTCGGCGGCGGGCGCGTGGAAGCGAAGGCGATTCAACAGGCACAAGCGATGCTCGCCTCGAAAGGGGTCGAGGATCGGGGGCGTGAAGTAAAGGAGCCCTGCCCCCCGCATCCGCCATCCTGCCTCCTCCTTGAGTGGAATCTCAAGCGCGACGTGGGCATGACCTGCGGCGGCTCGGTGAAGCTGTTCTTCGAGTCGTACAACCACAGCGACTGGCGGGTGGTGGTGTTCGGCGCGGGGCACGTGGCGGCCGCCGTCGTCGAGTGCCTGGGCCCGCTCGATTGCCACGTTACGTGCATCGACCCGCGGCCCGAATGGCTGGAGCGCATCCCCGTGCGGGCGCGGCTTCGCAAGCTTCGCTGCGACGAGCCACGAAGCATAGTCGCCGAGCTGCCGGCCGATGCCTTCGTCGTGTGCATGACGATGGGCCATGCCACCGACAGGCCCATCCTGGAGGAGATCTTTCGGCAGGGGCGGCAGTTCCCGTTCCTGGGCGTCATCGGCAGCAAGGCAAAACGGGCCGTGCTCGTCAAGGAGCTCACCGCCGCGGGCACTGCGGCGGAACAGGCCGAGGCCTTCCATTGCCCCATCGGCCTCGACCTGGGCACGAACCAACCGGGAGAGATCGCCATCAGCGTGGTGGCGCAGCTCATTCACGAACGCGACCGCTGGCGTGCCCTGGGGAAAGCGTAGCGCTTGCGTTTTAGCGCTAAGCCGCTAGCGGCGGATGTGATGACCAACAACGATTCCGAGTCGGCGCGGGTGGTGGCGTTTCTCAGCGATCCAGGATCGCATCGGGACCGTCCCCGCTCGGTCGATGTAATCGAAACGCACATCTCTTGGGTGTTTCTCACCGACCGGTATGCATACAAGCTCAAGAAGCCGGTGCGGTTCGAGTTCTTGGATTTCTCGACCCCCGAGCTGCGGCAACGTGCCTGCCAGGAGGAGCTGCGACTCAACCGGCGGCTGGCGCCGGACGTGTACCTGAACGTGCTGGGCGTGACGCAAGCCGCGGACGGCTCGCTGGAGCTGGACGGCCGCGGCAGCGCGGTGGATTGGGTCGTGCAGATGCGCCGGCTGCCGGCCGATCGCGCGCTAGACGCGCTGCTGCGCAACGGACGATTGGAAAGCCAGGAGGCCGGCGCGATCGCAGGTTTTCTGGTGGATTTCTACGCCGGGCTGCCGCCGCGGCGGATCGGGGCCGAGGCCTATCGGCGGGCGCTGGAGCAGCACGTGCGGGCCAACGGCGAGGCATTCGCTGAAGGCCCGGCGGCCGAGCGCGGGCGCATGGGCCGAATCCAGAGCGCGCAGCTCCGCTACCTCGCCGTCCAGGCAGACGACGTCGAACAGCGGGCGGTTGATGGTCGCATCGTCGATGGGCACGGCGACCTGCGTCCGGAACACATCTACCTGAATGGCGCGCCGGCGGTCATCGACTGCATCGAGTTCTCCGAGGAGCTGCGGACGGTGGATATTGCAGATGAGCTCAGCTTCCTGGCAATGGAGTGCGAGCGACTAGGCGACGGCGGCGTAGGGGAGTTGGTGCTGAAAACGTACGCGGACGCGAGCGGCGACCGAGTGCCGCCGTCGCTGCTGGACTTTTATAGAGCGTACCGCGCCTGCGTGCGAGCCAAGGTCGCACTGCTCCGCCGCGAGCAGAAAGACGGTGTGCAATCGCCATCCAGCGAACTGTTCGGGCAATACGTCGAGCTGGCGGAGCGGCACGCGGCCAAGCTGGGGCCGCCGGCGGTAGTGGTCGTGGGCGGGCTGATGGGAACCGGCAAGTCGACGCTGGCCGAACGGCTGGCCGAGGCGTTTGGCGTGGAAGTGCTGGCGACCGATCGCATTCGTCGCGCGCTGCTGGGCACCAGCGACTCGCCGGCGGCGTACGGCGAGGGCAACTACCGGTCGGGGTCGCGACGCCGGGTGTACGAGGAGATGTTTCGTCAGGCGAGCGCGCCGGTGGGCGACCGCGAGTCGGTGATCCTGGACGGCGCGTTCCTTACGCGATCCCTGCGACGGCAGGCATGCGAATTGGCCCGCCGGCACGGCGCGGTGCCGCTGTTTGTCGAATGCGATTGCCCGCGAGCCACGGCGCGCGAGCGCATCGAATCGCGCGCGGCAGGCGGCCGCAGCGAATCCGAAGCCCGCGCAGAGCTATACGACCGGCAGGCGCAAGATTTCGAGCCGCCCGGCGCCGACGAGCCGGCGGTGCGCGTCGACACGACGCAGGAAATACCGCGGCAACTGGCGGCGGTGTACGGCGGATTGCGCCGGCTGCTGTTCGAATGAGAGCCGCTTACGCCCGCAGCTCTTCTTCTTCGTCGTCCTGCAGCGCCACCAGGGCGTCGCAGGCTTCTTCGTAGGATGGGTAAGGGCCCGGATCGACAAGCAGGCCGCCGCGGGTGGCCGCGACGTCTTCCGCGCTTTGACCGGGCTGGAGCTCCACGACGGTCAATCCATCTTCGAGTTCCACGATCGAGAAATTAACCATGACATACCCCGCTTCTTCTTTGGTCGCCGGATGGTAACTTCCCACGCCGCCGCTGCCGACGTGCCGGCCGCGAGCGGACATTCAATTATACGCCGCTAGGGCAATTCAGGCAGGCTCGAACGCGAAGTTGTTCGCATAGCCCTGCGGCAAACGCCTGGAATTCGCATCGAGTCGCTGATGCACCGCGGCGTCGAACTCGGCGAGCGGCCGGCGGCGGTTGTTGCAAAAAAAGCTGCCGATGTAGCCAAGGGACGCGAGAAACTCGAACACGGGCCGCACGTCGCCATCCGCTCGATGGCGGGCTTCGCACTCGACCAGGATCGTTGGCCGATCCGCGGCGAGCGTCTCGCGCGCGCCGCGCAGCACGGCCAGCTCGTGGCCTTCGACGTCGATCTTGAGAAAGTGGGGCTTTTGCGTCCGATCGGCAAAGAATGTGTCGAGCGTCGTGACGTCGACCAATGAGGAGCGAGGCTCGAGGAGCGAGGCGCGAGAATCGTCCGATTGAAACTCGCTCCTCGCTGCTCGCTCCTCGCTCCTCCCCTCCAACGATGCGCCGTGCGTCGAATGCGGCGATTCGTACAGCGGCATCCGGCCGGACGCAAGCGAGAGGGCCATCGGCACGATCGTTACGTTGTCGTAACGCATGGCGGCGAAGGCCTCGCGCAAGTAAGCCGCCTGGCGCGGCTGTGGCTCGAACGCGACGACGCTGCCGCCGAGGCCGACGCGGCGGCGCATCCAATAAGCGTACGCACCCTTGTGGCTGCCGACGTCGACGGCCACCTGGCCGCGGCGCAAGCTCGAGCAGACGAACCGCAGCTCGGCCGGGTCGACACGGTAACGGTATCGATAGGCGCGGTACAGGTAGCGAAGCCTGGCAGTCATGCGGCCGCATTGTCGGCACTGCGCGTGGCGGCGGGCAATACCAATCGGCTTGCCGTATGTTCCCACGACTGGCTCCGGCGCGCGACAAGAGCCCGGCCGCTTGCGCGACCAGGCCCTGACGCTCCCCCCAATGAACCTGTTAGCCGGTAGCCGCCAGCCGATAGGCTCGGCGAACCGGGCTGATTGCTGTAAATCCTATTCTAAGTAACTGGCTTGCGCGACTTCGCCGAGGGGGGCGATACGATACGGCTTTTGCTGCTGATACATGAGCAGCCGCTGCTGATAAACGTCGCGCGTCTCGGCGGCTGCCATTTGCACCGCCTGCCGCATGGCGCCGGTCGCGGCGGAGAAGTTGCCGGCACTGGCCTCGGCGGCCGCCAGCGTGTCGAAGCACGTGGCATCCTGCCCGCCGGTCAGCTCGATCGCGCGCTGGGCGCGTTCGATGGCCAGCTGCGGATTGCGGACCGCCTCGTCGGGGCAGGTGGCCAGCAGCCAGGCGGAGCTGTTGCAGGCGTGGTCCGAATCGGGTTCGAGCTGGAGGCTGCGCTCGTATTCGGCGGCCGCTTCGGCATAGCGGCCCAGGTCGGTCAGCACGTCGGCGCGGCTCGCCACGGCGTAGGCATCGTGCGGCGCGAGGCGGACGGCCTCGTTGTAATGCCGCAGCGCTTCGTCCAGTTGGCGGTGCAGATGATAGGCCCGGCCGCAGCCCCGCTGGGCAACGGCCAGCTTGGGGTCCAGTTCGATGGCCCGGCGGTAATCGTGCAGGGCCGGGTCCGCGTCGCCGGCCAGCAAGTGAAGCGCGGCCCGATTGGAATACGCCTTGGCAAATTTCGGATCGAGCTCGATCGTGCGGCTGAAATCGTCAAAGGCCTGTTCATACTGGCCCGACTGGGCCAGGAGCACGCCGCGGTTGTGACAGGCCAACCAGCGACTGGCATCGGCTCGCACGGCGTCGTTGAAGTCGACGAGCGCTTCCTCCTGCCGACCGGCTTCGGCCTTGAGCTGGCCGCGGCGATTGAAGGCCCACGAGGCAAGCTCCGCCGCGTAGCGATACGTAATCGCACTCGGCTTGGCGTTTCGCGCCTGCTTGCAGGCATCAATGATGCGCGTGTAATCCTCTTCTGTCCGGGCCGATGCGCTACTCTCGTGGGCCTGGGCTATGAGCAGGTCGGCGGGCGACTCGGCGGCAGAGGGGGCAGCAATCTCGGGCGTTCGAGGTGATTCGCTCTGCGCCAGGCTCGGCTGCCGCGCCGTGCTGCGCATGCCTGCCGCGGCATTGGGCACGGGATTCACGGCCATTCGTTGTGGCACCGCTGGCGCCGTTGTGCTGGCGTGGTACGGGCGCAACGGAGCGGCCGATCGTTCGGATCTCATCGGCGGCGCGGCTCGCTGTTGCGGCGCACTCGCCGGGCCTGCGAATCGCGATGCGGTCTGGACGGCGGCGTTCGGAACGGGCCGTACGACGCCATGGTTCGGGGCGTTGGCGGGCTGTTTCGGCTTCGGTTTGCTGCGCATGAACGGCAGCGTCGGCCAGTTGATTTCCTGACCCTGGAAGAGCGGACCGCGACCTGTCGGCGACTGGGTGTTCGCGCTTTGTTTGCTGGCGGCCGGACGGCTCTGGGCACCGGGGCTGCCGAACAGCTCCCACGCGAAGGCAACGGGCGGCACCGCAAAACAAGCAGCAACTACCGGCAGGCCGACAACGACCCGGCGAGTAAACGGTGCGAGACGCATGGCTGGATTCATCCCACGAAGGTTCGAATGAAGGGCGCGAATTGCGTATGGGCGTCTATCGGCAAGCGCACGCGGTCAACCTAACCGGAATTACCCCGAAAGTCGGCTGAATCGGCAAAGTCGCGCCAGAATGCCGCTTTTCACAACGCTCTCAGCGGTGGCGTTGCTGGCATGCGGGCTATCATCACGTTAAAAACGGCCAGGATGTGCGCCTTTAGCGCGTCGCTTGCGGTTTGGCGCGGTAAGGCCGGCCGGCTTGATAGAGTGACAGCCGGTGACGCAGCGGTTTGGCGAAATCAGTCGGGGCGGCAGCAATTGCTTGCTGCTGGACGCGCACCGCCTCGTCGAACTGGCCTGCGGCGGCGTGGGCGGCCGCGAGCGTGTCGAGAACCAGGTATTCGCCCGGTGCTGCCAAATCGGCCGCCTTGAGTGCGGCGGCCAGGGCTTCTTGCGAATCGCGATACGACTCGTCGGCACAGGTTGCCTGCAGCCAGGCCATGCTTCGGTGAGCTTCGGCGCAATCCGGATCGAAGCCGACAGCCCGCTCGAAATCGGCGCGGGCGGCGTCGTAATCGCCGAGGTCCGCCGCCAGGTTGCCGCGCTGGGCCCACGTCGCCGGTCGGTCGGGGGCGATTTCCAGCGCGCGGTTCAAGTCATCGCGAGCGCGGTCGAAGTCGCCGAGCCGCTGACCCGCGTAAGCCCGCGCGGCGTAGAGCTCGGCATCATCCGGGAGCGATTCGATGGCCCGATCATAATCGGCCAGCGCTTCCTCGGTGCGGGCGACGGCAGCCAGCAGCTCGGCCCGGTTGCGATAGGCGATGGCCAGCCCCGGGTTGAGCTCGATCACTCGGTTGAAGTCGCGCAGCGCGGCGGCAAACTGGTTTTGCTCGGCCAGCGTCACGCCCCGATTGTGAACAGCGAGCGAGCAATTGGCGTCGAGCGCAATGGCCCGTTGAAAGTCTTGCATGGCCTGCTGCGGCTGGTCGGCTTCGGCCAATAGCTCGCCGCGGCGATTATGGGCCCACGCGGCCAGTTCGCGCAGGGCTGTCGACAACGCGGCACTCGGCCGGCCAGACAGGCCGCGCTCGCAAAGCTGGGCCACCGCCGACAGGTCGTGCAGCGATTCGGCCGTGCCGGCCGCCTGCTTGGCCCGCGCCAGCCAACCGTGGGGCGAGTCGTCGAGGTCGCTGACGACGATCGGCGCGAAATCGGTGATTGGCCGCGACGGTTCGAGCGGGACTTTGGCCGGCGCGCGAATGAGGTCGCCGCCGATCGGCTGGTTAAAGGACGCATGCCCGATCGGCGAGAGCGGCTTCGGCGGCGCGGCGCTCTCGGCGAGCCACTCCGGTTGCGCGAGGGGCGTCGCCGCGAATTGGACGGGGTCGGGCGGATCGGCCATCCCGGCAGCGGGCGACTCGCTGCGGGAAAGCGTGCGACTGCGAAGCGAATCCTGCGGTGACGATTCGTTCCAGGGAATCTGGATGTCGGCGACCGACTCGGCGGAGAGAATGGCCGACTTTATGGGCGACGGCTCCATCGGCGTGGCAGGGGTCCAACGGCTAATCGGCCCTTGGCGCAGCGGCGGGGCGGCCGGTGGGTCGGACGAGCGGCCGGCGAACGGATTGCGGTACGTCGGCGGCTTTGTGACAGCGGCCGCGAACGGGTTCTGGACGACGGCGGGCGACGCGGTGCGATACGTTGGCTGTTCGGCTCGCAAGTTGATGGGGGCGAGCTGCACGGCGGCGACTGACGCAATTGCCAGACCGCGGCGGGTGACTTCGGATAGCTTCCTTGCCATCGTCGATCGAGCTCCAGGAATGTAGGTTTTTAGCGAAGCCGCAAGCGGCGGATCGAGCCCTGTCGGTACCGGTTACGCGCGGGGCTCGGTCATTTTTCGGGGGTTGAGGGCGTCTTCCAGCTCCGCTTCGGGGAGCAGCTTTCGTTCGCGGCACAGCTCGCGGATCGTTTTGCCCGACTGGAAGGCGTCCTTGGCCAGGGCGGCCGCCTGGTCGTAGCCAATTATGGGGGCCAGCGACGTGACCAACATCAGCGACTGGTCGATCAACTGCCGGCACCGCTCCTCGTTGACGGCCAGGCCGGCGAGCAGCTTGTCGACCAGCACGTTCGTGACGTTCGCGAGCAGCGTGACCGTTTCCAGGAAGGCGTCGATCATCACGGGCATGGCGACGTTGAGCTCGAAGATCGAGCCGACGCCGCCCAGGCCGGCCGTCGTGACCACCGTGTCGTTCCCAATCACGCGGCAGGCGACCTGGATTACCGACTCGCAAATGACGGGGTTGACCTTGGCGGGCATGATCGAGGAGCCGGGCTGGATCTCCGGCAGCAGGAGCTCGAAGATGCCGCAGCGCGGGCCGGAGCCGAGGTGGCGGATGTCGTTGGCGATCTTGGACAGCGAAACGGCGATCGTCTTCAGCTCGCCGTGGGCCTCGACGAAGGAGTCCTTGGCCGCCTGGGCTTCGAAGTGGTTGTTCGCCTCGGCGAATGTCGCGTCGAGCCTCTTCGAAAGGGCGGCGCAGACTTTGGCGGCGAACTGCGGGTGCGTGTTGATGCCGGTGCCGACGGCGGTGCCGCCGATCGGCATGTTTTCGCCGAGCCGCTTGGCGGCCCTGCCGGCGCGGATCAGGGCGTACTCCGCCTGGGCCGCGTAGCCGGAGAAGACCTGTCCGACGCGGATCGGCGTGGCGTCCATCAAGTGCGTGCGGCCGATCTTGACGATGCCGTCCCACTGGGCCGCCTTGGCGGCCAGGTCGGCGTGCAGGCGGTGGAGGGCCGGAATCAAGTCGCGCGTCACCGCGCGGGTGGCCGCGATGTGCATCGCCGCCGGAAAAGTGTCGTTCGACGACTGGCCCATGTTGACGTGGTTGTTCTCGTGCACGGCGCCTTCGGTGGCCTTCGCGCCGAGGCCGAAGCCGAGCCGCTGGTTGGCCAGGTTCGCGATCACCTCGTTGGCGTTCATAGTGGTCGACGTGCCGGAGCCGGTCTGGTAGATATCGACTGGGAAGTGGACGTCGTGCTTCCCCTCGGCGATTTCTTCGGAGGCGGCGATGATGGCCGCAGTCCGCTTGTCGTCGAGCTTGCCCAGCTCGCGATTGGCCTGGGCGCAGGCGGCCTTCAAATGGCCGAAGGCGCGGATGACTTCGGCGGGCACGGGCCGGTGCGCGACCGGGAAGTTCTCAACAGCCCGGGCGGTGGAGGCGCCGTACAGCGCGTCGGCGGGGACGCGCATCTCTCCCATGGTGTCGCGTTCGATGCGGTAGTCGCTCATCGGGATCACTCAATCGGATAAATAAACGCGGCTCGATGCGCGTACCGCTAGCAGGGAGCGTTCGCGCGCTGATAATAGTAAGGCAGGCCAGCTCGCGGAATGGGGAATCGGCGGTTCGCCCCGCCGCTCTCGCCGCGTGCTCGCTATCAACGATAGCGTTTTTCGGCCGCCGAGTTAAGATGGGCGTAGCCGATTGCGGACGCGCCGCGGAGTGTCAACAGCACTAATGCCGACGATCCTGGACCAAATTGTCGCCACCAAGCGCGGGGAGATTGACCGCGCGAAGGCGGCGATGCCCGAGGCGGAGCTGCGCGCGCGACTGGCCGACGCGCCGCCGGCCCGGGACTTTTTCGGCGTGCTGGCGGCGGCGGGGCCGATCAAGCTGATCGCCGAGGTGAAGAAAGCCAGCCCGTCGGCGGGGGTGATTCGGGCCGATTTCGATCCGCTGGCGATCGCGCGAACCTACGAAGCACGCGGCGCGGCGTGCATCAGCGTGTTGACCGACGAGCCGTATTTTCAGGGCCGGCTCGAATACCTGGAACAAATCCGCGCGTCGGTCGCGTTGCCGGTGCTGCGGAAGGATTTCATCCTCGACGTGTACCAGTTGATCGAGGCCCGAGCGGCCGGGGCCGACGCGGTGCTGCTGATCGCCGAGTGCCTGGACGACTGCAACCTGCGGAAGCTGTTCAACGCCGCGTGCGAGCTGGGGATGGCGCCGCTCGTGGAGTTGTACGAACCGGAGAATTTGGAGAGGGTTTTCGACGCCGGGGCGACGCTCATCGGCGTCAACAATCGCAACCTGCGCACGTTCGAGGTCGACCTGGAGCACGCCATCCGAATGCGGCCGCGGGTGCCCGACGAATGCGTGCTCGTGGCGGAGAGCGGCATCAAGTCGGCCGACGACGTGCGGCGGCTGGAGGCGGCGGGCGTCGACGCGATCCTGGTCGGCGAGTCGCTGATGCGCGAGGCCGATTTAGGGGCGGCGGTGGATCGGCTCTTGGGCCGATAACGCTTGCGAAAACAATCCATGACCGAGTTTCTGCAAATCTCGACGACGACCGGAACGCGGCAGGACGCGGAGCAGATCGCCGCGGAGCTGGTGTCGCGCCGGCTGGCGGGATGCGTGCAAGTCAGCGGGCCGATTCAGAGCACGTATCGCTGGCAGGGGAATACAGAGACAAGCGAGGAGTGGATGTGCACGATCAAGACGCACAGCGAGCAGTTGGAGGCGATCCGGCAGTTGATCGGCGAAATCCATCCGTATGACGTGCCGGAGTTGATCGCAACGCCCATCGTGGATGGAAGCCAGGCGTATTTGGATTGGTTGAGGGAACAGGTGGCGCGCTAAGAGCCTATCCAGAACCGTCGGGGACTGGCTCATTTTGCGGAGTCTTCGGAGCAAAATGTGCCTGTCCCCCTCTCCGCAGGCGGTTCTGGGATAGGCTCCAAGCCGCAAGCGGCAAAAGCGAGTGGTTGGATGTGCGGACGATTCACGTTGCGAACGCCGGCTGCGGTGCTGATCGAGCAGTTCGAACTCGACGTGCAGGGTGCGCGGCAGCTCGAGCTGTTGGCGCCGCGTTACAACATCGCGCCGACGCAGGAGATCGCCGTGGTGCGGGCCGAGCCTGACCGCGGGCGTACCGCGGCGATGATGCGGTGGGGTTTGATCCCGTCGTGGTCGAAGGAGGGGGCCACGGGGCCGCCGATGATCAACGCGCGGGCGGAGACGCTGGCAGAGAAGCCGACGTTTCGCGGCGCACTACGCTCGCGGCGCTGCCTGATCCCGGCGGACGGGTTCTACGAATGGCAGCAGGCGCCCGGCGGCGGCCGCGGCAAGAAGCAGCCGTTCTACATCCACCGGACCGACGGCGAGCCGTTCGCGTTCGCCGGCCTGTGGGAAAGTTGGACCAAGCCGGGCGGCGGCCCGACGATCGAAAGCTGCACCATCGTAACGACCGAGGCGAACGCCGCACTACGCGAGCTGCACGAGCGGATGCCGGTCGTCCTCGCCCGGGCCGATTACGCCCTGTGGCTCGATCCGGACGTCGAGGAGCCGGGCCGGCTGAAGCATCTCGTCGCCCCATGCGGCGAGGAGGAGCTCATCGCGGAGCCGGTGTCGACGCACGTCAACCGGGTCGCGAACGACGACCCGCGCTGCATCGAAGTTCAGCGGTCGTTGTTCTGATGCCAGCAGTGCATGCGTCGCGGCGGAGTGTTGCGCGATCTCATCTGGCACGACGTTCGGGAGCCTCCTACTGTAATGCGTTCCAGGCCGGCGGCCTGGAACACGCCTTGCTCGACACAAACCTCGTTGATCCGCGATGCGACGTGCGACCCTTGCGTCCGCCATTGGAACGCGCCTGATACGGCGACGGTCGCTCACGCGCCGGCTGACGCACGACGAGAATCTGCCGGCCGAGCTGGCGAACGCGCTTTGGCGCGGCGACGCCGAGCGGTTGTTGTACGAATCGACGCCGTTGCAAGTGAAGGACCGCTGCATCGTGGCGCGGCACGAGGGCCCGGACGGGCCGCTACTCGTCAAGCGTCACACGTGGGGCGGACTTTGGCGCACCTTCCGCCTGTCGTGGCGCGAGCCGCCGGCACGGTACTGCGCGCGGGTCGCCCGGCGGCTGGCGGAGGAGGGCATTCGCACGCCCCGGCCGAGGGCCGTTTTGGAGGAGCGCCTTGGGCCGTTCGGCTACCGGTCGTATCTTATTACGGATTACGTGGCGGGGATGGATCTTTACCGCTTTATCCGCTACGAAGCCCCTACAGACGCCCAGCTGCGGCACTTGGCGCGACAAGTGGCGCGCATCTGGCAGCGGCTGGTCGAGCTGGGCATCAGCCATCACGACATGAAGCCGGAGAATTTCATTGTCGACGACGAACTGGGCGTTTGGTTGATCGATTTCGAGAGGCTGCGATTGGGCGGCGACGCGGAGCGCCAGCGGCAGCGGCAGCTTGCCGACGTGCGGGACTTCCTGCATAGCCGCGGCTGGCATCATCGGCCCGCGGCGCGGCAGGTCTTCATCGAGGAGTTCTTGCGCACCTCGTTCGGCGAATGGCTGCGAGAAGCCGCGGTCGAGGCCGCGTCGGACGTGGACGCGGATCTTCCCGTGCTTGTTCCATGCAACGAGCTCCTGTGGCCGGAAGAGGCCCAAGAAATCGAACTGGACGCCCCGGTTTTGAAACTGGGTCCAGCGAAAGCCGCCTAGAACGGCTAGCGCACCTCGAGCATCCGTTCGAGTGCCACGAGGGCCCAGCGGGCCGTTTCTTCGTCGACCTCGATGACGTTGACTGGCGTGCCGGCGGCGAGGTTCTCCAGGCTCCAGCAGAGGTGGGCCAGGTTGATGCGGTACATCGTGGCGCACATGCACACGACCGGCGAAAGGAAGTGAATCTCCTGCTCCGGGTGCTCCTGCTTCAACCGGTTCACCAGGTGCAGCTCGGTGCCGATGGCCCACTTGCTGCCGGGCGGGGAAGCTTCGATCGTTTTGATGATCTTGCCGGTGGAGCCCGATTCGTCGGCCAGCTCGAACACTTCGCGCGGGCATTCGGGGTGGACGAGAATCTTGATGCCCGGATGCTTCTCGCGGAACAGCCGCACGTGCTCGGGGCGGAACATCTGGTGGACGCTGCAATGGCCCTTCCAGAGAATCACCTTGCTGCGCTCGAGGTCTGCCGCCGTGTTGCCGCCCAGCTCGTCGGCGTACGGGTCCCACACGGGCATCTGGTCGAGCCCGATGCCCATGCCCAGCGCCGTGTTGCGGCCCAGATGCTGATCGGGGAAGAACATCACGCGACCACCGCGCGGGCGGTTTCCGGTGCGCGCGAATGCCCACTCGATGGCGGCCTTGGCGTTCGACGACGTGCAGACGATGCCGCCGTGCCGACCGACGAAGGCCTTCAAACTGGCGGCCGAGTTGATGTAGGTGACCGGCGTGAGATCTTCGGTCTCGATCACTTCGCCGAGCTGGTCCCAGGCGTCTTCGATCTGGTCGATCGCGGCCATGTCGGCCATCGAGCATCCGGCGGCCATGTCGGGCAGGATCACGGGCACGCGACCCGTCTCCGACGGGTACCCCCCGCCGCGCTCGGCCAGTTTCTGCGGCCGGTTGGCGAGAATGTCCGCCGTTTCGGCCATGAAGTGCACCCCGCAGAACACGATGAACCGGCAGTCGGTGCTCTCGGCCGCATGTTGGCTGAGGCCGTAGCTGTCGCCGCGCAGATCGGTCAGGGCGATCACTTCGTCCTGTTGGTAGTGGTGGCCGAGGATCAGCAGCCGCGGGCCCAGCCGGTCGCGGACGGCCTGGATTCGCGCGGCAAGCTCCTCGTTCTCCAGCGACTTGTAGGGCTGAAGCTCGAAGGCGGGAGGCGGCGCTTGCAGGGTGGCGGGCATGTGGCTCGATCGGTGGGAAAACGGCGGGCGATAGCAGCGGCAGCGTCGATCGTTGAATTATATCGCGATCGGCGCGCAGAATCGAGGCGCCGGACGCTCGCCGCGGCCGGTTAGGAAAAGTTTACCATTCGAGCCGACCGATAAGGCATACGTATTCGTGCGCCATTCGCACCTCGATCAAACTGCCGGACGACGCATGGCCGAATCGCCACCTCAGGAAGCCGTGGAAAACGCCCCCGCTGCCGCGGAGACAGCGGCTGCGGACGGCGGCGCCGGCGTCGATCTGAGCCGCTTGCCGACGTACGCGCGGGGCTTGCTCCGCATCCGCGTGCCTTTGCAAGTGACGCTGGCCTCGCAGCGCATCAGCATTCGCGAGATCACGGAGCTGGGACCAGGCTCGATCATCAAATTCGACAAGACCTGCGACGAGCCGCTGGAGCTGACCGTGGGCGAGCTCCCGCTGGCGCAAGGCGAAGTCGTCAAAGTCGGCGACAAGTTCGGCCTGCGGATCAGCGGGCTGGCGACATAGGCTTCCGCGCCCCGGTAGGTCAGGCTGTGCCTGACGCCGGTGTCCGTCAGGCACAGCCTGACCTACGTCGGCCTCCTACCCGGCCCAATAAAAAAACCTGCTCCGGAACTAGTCCGGAGCAGGTTTTGTCTTTCAGCGCTGCTAAGCGTGGTGCTTAGCGAAGGAAGCTCGTGCGAACCACCTCCCGCTGCTGGCCGATCTGGGCATTCGGATCAGCCATGGGGCGCGGGGGCAGCGGCTTGACCGACGCGCCGGCCTCGGCGGGAGCCGCCGGAGCTTCGTCGTCGTGGCCATTGTAACCGTTGTCATAGCCGTTGTAGCCGCCGCCGTTGTGGCCGCAGCTCGAGCAACCGCAGCTCGGCTCGCAGCAGCAGCTCGGCTCGCAGCAGCCGCCGCAGTTCTTCTTGCAGCGGAACATGCCGCAGAGGCTATCGAGCAGGCCACCGCCACCGCCGCAGCACTTCGATCCGCAGCCGCAGCCGCAGCTCGGCTCGCAGCAGCAGCTCGGCTCGCAGCAGCACGATTGCTCGCAGCAGCAGCTCTGCTCGCAGCAGCAAGACTGCTCACAGCAGCAGCTGGCTTCGCAGCCGCAGCCACAGCTGCTCTTGCAACGGAACATGCCGAACAGGCCGTCCAGCAGACCGCCGCAGCCGCACTTCGGCTGGCAGCCGCAACCGCAGCTCGGCTCGCAGCAGCACGATTGTTGGCAGCCGCAAGACTGCTCGCAGCAGCACGACTGTTCGCAGCAG
>CAZHIV010000299.1:0-2592 GCA_964532675.1 uncultured Planctomycetaceae bacterium | reverse complement strand
GGTGGGCCGTCGTCTCCACCGAGCCCGCCGGCACGCCGGAGGCCGTCACCGACGGGAACTTGTAAATCTCCTCCAGCGTCGTGCGCACCGAATGAAACGCCTGCGGCCGGTCCATCCGCTCCAAGTAAAACTTGCCCTCTTCGGCCAGCTCGTTCGGCTCGATGAGCAGAAACCAAGCGCCCGCCCCACGTAGGCGAGTGTCTCCGACACTCGCGCTCGCCTGCATTCGCGTCTCACCAGGAGAGGAATCCGAGTTTCGGAGAAACTCGCCTACGTGCGGCAGATAGCTCGTAAAGTGTGCCCGGTCGGACGTCGCCGGTTCCAGCATCGTCACCGTCGTCGAATGCAGCGTCTCTAGACTTCGCTGCGACGCCACGTCGAACCGCCGAATCGACTCCACCTCGTCGCCGAACAGCTCGATCCGCACCGGGTCGTCGGCGTCTGGCGCGAAGATATCGAGAATGCCGCCGCGGACCGAAAACTCGCCCGGCAGCTCGACCGCGGTCGTCGCATGTCCGCCGCGCTCCGCCAGCCAGCGCGTGAGCTCGTCGACATCGAGCTGCCCGCCAACTCGAATCTCCCGCGTCGCCGCGCTCAACACGTCTGGCGCGGGCACCGGCTGAAGCAGGCTCTGGATGCTCGTGACGAGGATGGGGACTGTCCCCTTCTTCCGTCGGGGTCTGTCCCCATTTTCCGCTCTGGGAAAATGGGGACTGACCCCCTCGGCGTTGGGTGGTGGCGCAAGGGGGACAGTCCCCTTTTCTCGTTTCTCGCTATGCGGCGGGGCAACATCTTTCGACGAGAAAAGGGGACAGTCCCCGGCCAACCCCTTCAGCACCCGCAGCCGCTCACCGAACACCTCATCATGCACCACCCGCTCGCCCGGCTCCGATTCCCAGGCCGGAAACTCCGCCACGGGCGCATCGCTGAACAGCGCGAGGTCGCGGGCGATCGCCTCGGTCTCTCCCGGATGCGGCGCGACGACCACCAGTGGTCCGGGACAAGACTGCGCCAGCGCGGCGGCCACCAGCGCGCGCGAAGACCCCCAGACTCCGCCGAGCGTCCCGCCATGCCCCGCTTCCAGGCTGGCAACCACGTCGGCAAAGCCGCGATGAAGTCTCAGATGTGCGGCCAACTCCCGCAGCCGGCGCCCGGCATCGAGCCGGCCCTCGGCCCGCCGGTCGCCCGACGACACGGAAGTCGCCGCGGTGGCCGTTTCAACCATTCGTAGAGCAATTGTAGGGCGGCCGCTCGATCTGGGTACGCCAGTTCCCTCGCGACCCGCTGCCAATCTGACAGTCGCCAAAGGCCAAGGAACCGCGCCCGCCCCGGCCCGCGGCCAAAATGGCAGAAACGCCCCGCGCCTGCCGATGCCGCCCTGCGGCGCAAGTTTCTACTACGCCGTAAGTTAAGGCTGCCACTCCCTTTGGCGCACGGCTTGCTTTGCGACCCCTTGCGGCCCGGCTCATTCCGCGCCCCAATGAACGGTTTGTCCGTTGTCCTTAGTCCGTTGTCCCTTGCCTCACAGCCAGCACTTTCACGCACCGGACCACGGACTACTGACAACGGACCGCCCGTTCATCCGTTCAAATCAATTCCTCAGGAGGTCTCCATGCCCGCAACTGCCACCAAGAGCAAGCCAAAATCCAAAGTCACGCTGCAGCCGCTCGGCGACAAGGTCGTCGTCGAGCGCGAGGAATCGCAAGAGCGCACGGCCGGCGGCATTTACATTCCCGACGCCGCCAAGGACAAGCCCACCCGCGGCACGATCATCGCCGTCGGCACCGGCAAAGTGCTCGACGACGGCACCCGCGGCAAGATGCAAGTCAAGAAGGGCGACCGCGTCCTCTTCACCAGCTACGCCCCCGAGCAGATCAACATCGGCGACGACGAATACCTGCTGATGAGCGAGAGCGATATTCTGGCCGTGATCGAGTAATTGATTGTCCGTTGTCCGTAGTCCGTCGTCCGTTGTTTCCGATGCAACGGACAACTGACCACGGACAACGGACCAAATCACCAAACCGCATTCCACACAATACAACGTCCGCACTGAAAGGGAACTCAAAATGGCAAAAATGATCGCCTTTGATCAAGAAGCTCGCGACGCGATGCGCCGCGGCGTGCAGAAGCTGGCTCGGGCCGTGAAAATCACGCTCGGCCCCAAGGGCCGCAACGTCATCCTCCAGAAATCCTTCGGCTCGCCGACCGTCACCAAGGACGGCGTCACCGTGGCCAAGGAAATCGAGCTCGAGGAAACCTACGAGAACATGGGCGCCCAGATGGTGAAGGAAGTCGCCTCGAAGACGAGCGACGTCGCCGGCGACGGCACCACCACCGCCACCGTGCTGGCCGAGGCCATCTTCAACGAGGGCCTCCGCTCCGTGGCCGCGGGCGTCAACCCCGTGCAGATGAAAGAGGGCATCGAGAAGGCCGTCGAAGACATCACGGCCAAGCTGAAGCAAATGTCGATCTCGATCAAGAACAAGAAGGAAATGGCCCAGGTCGGCGCCGTGGCCAGCAACAATGACACCGAGATTGGCGAGATGCTGGCCGACGCGATGGAAAAGGTGGGCAAGGACGGCGTGATCA
>CAZHIV010000298.1:0-10193 GCA_964532675.1 uncultured Planctomycetaceae bacterium | reverse complement strand
CCTCCATCCGGCGGGCGATATGGTCGAGCGACTCGTCGTCCAGCCCGGCCAGGTCTTGCCGCATCAAGCTGGCGAGCTTCTGGTAGCGCGTCGGCAGGCCATCGTCGCGCTGCGACAATAGCGCTAGCGCCGCATCCGCCTCGTTCGGTTCCACCAGCTGATGGTGGGCGACCGCGCGGTAGAAGAGCAGGGCGTCCGGCGCCACGACATCGTCGGTCCCCAGCCCATCGGTCCAGGAAAGCGCTTCGTCGTAGTAACCTTGCTGCACGAGCCAGCGCGCCAGGTAAAGCCGCATGTTGTGGCGCACCAGGCGCGGCGTCTCGCTGTTGGCTAGCCAGGCGAATTCAGGCAGTGCGCCGGCGGTACTGGAACGGCTGCAAAACGCAACCAGCTCGGCGGCCTGATCGTTCGCCTGCGCCAGGCTGTTGGTCAGACGATCCAGCAAGTCGCCCGAGGCGCCTTCATTCAATCGCCAGGCGTCGCGAACTTGGGTTTGCTCTTCGGCAGTGAGCTCTGCCGTGTGGAGATACTCTTCAAGCTCTGCCCGCACGCCGGCAGTTGTGGGAACCTGCCAGGTGGGATCCGGCAAGAAGGCATTCTCGGCGACTGCGGCCGCGGCCGGTCCTAGCGCAACGAGAACAACTATTCCAAATAGCTGGCGGGAAGGTCGGATGGTCATGGATCGGACTTTCTTGGTCTTTGGCCCACGTGCGCCACTCCCGCCCGGCCTTGGTCATACTTTATTATTCACCATACCGTACGACTGTCCAACAATTCGTCCAACCGAAAGATTCATCGGCAAATTACCCAGCCGGCCACGAGGGCAGTTCGTTTAACCGCGAGCCAACGGGGAGAAACTGCCCCCTTCGACACGGGCTCCAGGTGAAACAATTCCCTACCATTCTGCCTCCCGGAGCCGGAAATAGGAACCTCAATCATTTTGGCCTTCCTCCAGGTCGGCCGTGGCCTTGTGGACACGTCGCTGCCGCGCGGCCAGCTCCCTGAGCGCCTCTAGCAACTCGGCCGTCTCGGCCTGTTCGCCTTCGATCATTTGGCCGTAGCGCTGGGTGCGCTGGTAGATGCGCACTTGCAACGAACGGATCATCTTCAGCTCGGCCAGTTTGTGAACGAGCCGCGGCTCGGCTGGCTGGCCGGCGGGCGGAGCCTGGCCCGGCGGAGTGCGGTTTTTCTCCAGGTCTTCGATGGCTTTCTCCAGCGCGGCGATCAATTCCTCCAAGGCCGTCAGGATGTCTCGCTCCAGGCCCTGCGTAATCTCGTCGACTTTTACTGCCGCCAGCCGTTCGACCACTTGCTGCATGTCGTCGCGCATCTGCTCGACTGCTTCGGGGAAGGCGACCGAAGTGCCGTCTTCCCGCAGCAGCAGCAGCGCCTTGTCGGCCTCGCGAACGATCTCCGCTTCCTGCCGGCTGAGCCGCGCCGCTTCGATCTCGTCGTCGTGATCGGGCTGGGCCAGCCCCTCCCCAACTTCGGGAGGGGAAAGGGAAGAGGCGAGCCGCACGGTGCCCTCGTAGACCGCGTTTTGCAGCTCGAGCATCTTGCGGAACCGGGCCGCGAGCTGCGTCAACATGCGATCCAGCTCCTCCTCGCGGAGCTGCCGCAGGACGCGCTCCAACTCGGCCTTGGCCTCCTCGAGTTTTTTTAGCGCTTCGCGTTGCCGGTCGGCAGCGCCTTCGCGCTGGGCTTCGTCGAGCTTCTTGCGCGCCTCTTCCATTTGCTGCTGGGCCGCGCGCAGGCGTTCGGTGGCCCGGTCGGCAGGGTTTTGCGATTCGCTCGGTTCTTGTTCGCTCTCACTTCCACCGCCCTGCGATGGCGAACCGGAACCGCCCTGCTGCGGCTGCGACGGGGTGCCTTCGGACGGTTTGCCTTCGCCCGGCTCGGATTCGGACGGCTCGCCGTTCGACGATTTGCCGTTTGAAGATTTGCCGGATTCTGATTCGCCCGGCTTGGACGATTCGCCGGGCTTCGCTTGGTCGGACGACTCTCCGTCGCTCGCTTCACGAGCGTCGGCAGACTCGCCGTCGGCCGGCTCTTGGTCGCCCTCTTTATCGCCCTCGGTTTCGGCGATGTCGCCGCCGAGCTTGCCGGTGTCGCCGGCGACGCTCTGTTGGTCCTCGCTTAGTTGGGGAAGCTCGTCGCCGCCTTCGGTGCGGGCGCGGATGCCCTTCTGCAAACGAATCAAGCGGGCCACCTCTTTGAGATACTTCCGCACCCGCTCGCGCTGCGAGGCAAGCTCCTTGTCGCGGTCGGCTTTCAGCAGCAGCGTGAGCAGGCCTTCGAGCTCCTGTTGCAGCTCAGTTTGGTTGGTGGCCGCGGCCGACAAGCGCTCGTCTTCCAGCAGCTTGACGATGGCCTCGAACCGCACGTTGATATCCTGCTCGCGGCTTTTGGCGATCGCCTCGCGCAGGAGGCGCGCGCGGCGCGGGTCCGTGGAGTCCGACAGCTCGGCCAGCCGGCCCACGACCTCTTCCAGCCGCTTGAACCGGTCGGCCAGTCGGCCCTGTTCGACCGACAGCTCGTCGCCCGCGGCGGGTGGCTGTGTATCAGCCGGCTGGTCCTGCGCTCGCGCCGTGCCGACGATGAAAACGCATACCGCAATGGCAAAAATACCAAGGCAAAGAGGCAGAGGCTCCAACCGCGTTGGCAACGTGGATTTCATATCCCTTTTCCTCTCTTTGCGCCTTCGCGCCTTGGCGTGAGACTCGTCGAGCGCTGTCATTCTTCCTCGAAAAGGCTCCGCAGCCGTTCCTTCTGCTGGTCCTTGGTGCGGCGGCTGACGTCGTGCTGATCCGATATAATGTCGCGGAGCAAGGCGACGACTTCGTTGTAGGTTTCCAGCTCCAACATGCGGTCGAGCACTTGCCGCATCTCGACGAGGATTTCGTCGGCCAGCGCCAGCGACTTCGCCAGCTCGGCGGCCCCGGCGGCAGGCTCTTCCACGTGCTGTTCTACCAATTTTAGCTGCGCCGCCAGCTTCGGCATACGCTCGTCTGCTATTCGATGCAGCGGCTGGGCAATTTGTTCCCGCAGCCGGCTTCTCAAATCCGGATTATCGACGCGGTTGTTGGCGAGCTGCTCGCCCAGGTCGTCGAATCCCTCGGCGATGCCGGCAATCTCGTCGGCCGACTGAACCACGTTTTGCAAAGAGCCGGACACGCGCAGACGCCGCCGGGCCAGCGCCCGCTGAATCGTTAGCCGAGGCGGACTTGAGGCAGACGGGGAGACGGGGAGAGAGGGAGAGGGGGAGACTCCATCGCGCGCACCATTTTCATCTCCCCCTCTCCCATTCTCCCCCTCTCCCACTCCATTCAAAGCCGGTTGCTCGGCCGCACTGGCATCGTCCGCCGACGTTGACGGCTCGCCATCGAACTCGACGCGAGCAAGCAAATTCCGCGTGTCGGTCATCTTCTCATAAATGGCCTCGTACCGCTGCCGCAGGGCCAGCTCGCGACGCTCCAACAGCGCCAGCAGGTCACCGGGGGTGACCACGTCGAGCGTGAACTGCTGGCTGCTGCCGGCGCGCGACGATTCACTGTAGCCGGCCTCTGCGAGGCCGGCCTGCGAGGCACCGGCCTCGGAGAGGCCGGCGACAGCATCGACGCGCGGCTCTTCCGGCAAATCGAAGCGATCCGACGCCTTGAGCGCGAGCGTGAACCGCTGGCCCGGTTTGAGTTCCAGCAAGCGTTTGCCCGTCGTTTCGTCGGTGGCCCGCAGGTCGAACTGACCGTCGTCGGCAGGTCCGCCGAGCCGAGACGGACTTGCATCGCCCCCTGCCGCTCGGCTCGCGGCACCTACTTTCAGCGACGCCTGGCCGGCGGGCTGGGTGGCGAGCGGCTTCGTGCGGCTCGGTCCGCCATCGACCTGGTACTCGAACCATGCCCGGTCGAGCCCGTAGTCGTCCGTGACCTTGCCGACAAGGGGCAGGATGGCGTCGGGAGTAATCGCGGCCCCGATGCCGGCAAGCCGCACCGCCACCTGCGGCACATCATCCCGCACCACCGCGAGTGAGATGCGGTAGGGTTCACGCGTCGCGACGCCGTCCTGGTCCGTCACGCTAACCAACAGCACGTCGTCCTCCGCCAGCGTGCCGTATTCCCAACGCAACTCCTTCCGCGGATCTTCGGCAAACTCCAGCTTGTCGTCCTGCTGACCTTTTGCTCGATGGATCCGCGCGGCCGTCAGCGCCTTGGTGGCGCCGGCATGGAGCACCAACCGCGTTCCCTCGGGAATTCGCATGCCGCCGGTCACGGGCAGTCGCCGCGGCGGACGCTGCAGATAATCCGGGTAAATGCACTCCAATTCGAGGGCAAACAGCTCGGGTCGGTCGACGACCTCCAGCTGCAAGTCGCGGACCCGGTCGTCGCCCCCCACGACGTCGAACTCCATGTCCGACGCCACCCGCTTGAACTGGTAGCGGAACATTTGAAAATCGTCGCGGCTGCCCTCCGCTTCGCCGACGCGAATCATCGTATCGCGGCCGCGGCGGCCGTCGGCGAGGCGGAATCGGATTTCGACCTCGTCGGGCACTTCGTAACCGTCCGTCGAGGCGTGGACCAGCAGCTCGAAATCGTCGTCTTGGGCCAGCTTGTGCGACCGGAATCCGTTTTCGTCGACTGCAAAGCCGACGACTTCCAGGTGCACACTCCGCGGCCAGGGCTCGTCGCTCAGCGCGATCCGCTGGAGCCAGAAGGCAAAGGCATCGTGCGACACCACGGCGAACAACGCGACGGACAACGTCAGCGCGGCGGCGATGCCGATCGCCCGCACGAGCGGACCGCGATGGAACAGCGCGCCCGGGTGAACGCCGGCCACAGCGTGCGCGGCGGCTTGCTTTGTTTCATCGACGAAATCCGGATGGCACGACTCGGCGCGTTCGGTCGACGCCATGATGTCGACGGCCGTCTGCACGTGCTCGTTCAAGGCGGGGAATCGCCGTTCCAGGAGCGACGCGGCGGTGGAATCGGAAATCCGCACGGCGACTCGCCGCAGCAGATAACGATACGCGACGTATAGCGCTGCCGCGGCGAGGGCGAAAAGCCCGAACTTCCGGACCTCGGGCGAGGGCTCGAACGACCAGTCGACCGCCAGGCCCAACCAGAACGCGGCGCCGACCAGAACGATCAGCAGCGCAAGCCCTTCCACCCACACGTACGCGCGGATTCGCCGCTTCACGTCGTCGAGAACGCGACGGACGGCGGGCGGAAGTTCGGATTGAGCGATTCGCATCGACATCGACGTTGTTTTGGTGGTGAGTAGGTGAGTAGGTATGGAAACCGGACCTACTCACGTACTCACGTACTCACTTACTCACCCATTCGACAACCAATCAGGCCAGTCGGTTTAATCTCCGCACGATCCACTCCACGAACAGCGAACCGGCAATCAGCGCGAGCAACCATTGCATTTGGGCGCGGGCGAAATCGTGATCCGGCGCGCCCTTGATCAACTTTACCTCCGCGCGGCTGGGAATGACCTGCCCGAGCGGCTTGAGGCCGCCGTTGCCGCGAATCGCCGCGTCTAGCTGCTGGTAGTAAATGCCGCCCGTTTCATCGGCCAGCGAGGCGAGCAACGGTTCGTTCCGCTCGGCGTGGGTGCGTTCCAGGTCGGGCACGCGGACTTGCAAATACCGGGTGAGCGGTTCTTCCGGAACGTCGGGCAGCGACAGCGCGACTTGATACGTGCCTTCCTGGAGCACGGTCACCTGGCCGGCGTACATGCCGGGCCGGTCGGTCTCCGCGGTCAGCTTCACCGGTTCGGCCGTGCCGTCGGGGCGTAGGACTTGTGCGCTGACGCTTTCGATGCTCAGCGGTTCGTGCCGTGCATCGGCCAGCCGGGCTCGCAGCACGACCGTTTCGCCCAGCTCGTAACGGTCGCGCTCGACGAGCAGCGAGCCGCGCGAGGAACCGCGGAGCAGGCGCCCCTGGCTGACGTTGCGAACCAGCTTCGTGTACAGAACTTCGAAATAGGCGGGGTCGACGCTTCGCAGCCGCCAGAGCTCGCCGCTGCCGACGTAGAACACCTGGCCGGCGCCGTAGAAGTGGCTCGCCATGTACACCGGCCGATGGCTCGAGAGGCCGGCTTCGGGATCGGAAAAGCGGGCATACACGGTGGCGCCGGGCTTTTCGCCTTTCACGGCGTAGTAGCCGTAGACGCCTGAAAAGCTGTCCCAGGCCGCTTCGCTCTCCTCGGCCGAATCGGCCAGCCAGAGGAACTTGGCCTCGCGGCCGGCCCGCTCGAACGCCAGCGGCCAGGCCGTTTCGCCGCCGTACTGGCCGTCGTCCAACAGCGTGAGCCGCTGCTGAAACGCGACGGGATACAAATCGCGGAGCTTGTCGTGCTCGGTGCTGCGGGTCCACTTGGCCGTTTGAATCGGCCCGGCAACCGCGACCAGACCGCCCGCTTCTTCGGAGACCCATTTTTCCAGCAGCTCGACCTGGTCGGCCGCGAGCTCCGTCCAATCGGGATCGAACGCCACGATACAATCGTACTGGTACAGCTCTTCGGCGGAGCTGGGAAAATGGTCGAGGATCTCATTGGCGTCCTGCGAGATGCCGGGTTGGGCCGTCTGCAGCAGCACGTCGACGATCATAGTCTTATCGCGCCGGAGCTGGTTGCGAAGGTAACGATAGTCTCGCGTCGGCCCGCTGGCGAAAAGGAGCACGCGCGTCTGCCGGTCGACGACGACGACCTCCGCTTCGCGCTCGTTGTCGCGCGGGTTGCCGTCATCGGGAGGAGCTTTCACGCTTAGTCGATACACGAACGTGCCCGCCTCGCCCGGCTCCAGGTCGAACGATACCGGCAGCATTTCGCCGGCGGCGGCGAGGGCCACCCGCTGCGAGTCGACCGGCATGCCGACAGCGGCCGAATCCTCGGCGCTGCGGCGCGTGAGCACGACCTCGACCGAGCGGCCCGCGTAGCCATCGGCCTGCAGGTAGCCGGTCACATTGAGCGTGTCTCCCGGAAACGCCCGCGTGGGCACGACCAGGTCGCGCAGGGCGACGTTTTTCTGCGCTTCGCTCGAGCCGACGCCGACGGTGTAGAACGGCACCTTGGCCTCCTTGGCGGCTTCGACCGCGGCACTGGGCTCGACGCCCGCGTTCTGTGCGCCGTCGGAAATCACCACCACGCCGGCAAGCGGCGCGTCGCGGTACAGCCGAAGCTGTTCGGCCAGCGCCTGCCCCAGCCGCGTCTGCGTTCCCCGCGGCTGCAGCTCGGCCTGCCAGTCGAGCGAGTCGAGGGTCGAGGGTCTAGGGCGTAGGGCCGGAGTTTCCGCATCGGCGACTGCTTCTGGCTCTCGACCCTCGACCCTCGACCCTCGACCCTTCGGCAGCGTCACGATCGGCTCGACGTGCTGGTCGAAGCGGGCGATGTTCACGTCGTGCGTCTCGCGCAGCTCGGCAACGAGCGGGCTGTCGGCCAGTGCGCCAACGACCGCCTCGATCCGCGTCCTGGCCCCCGCCGCCGTCGGCTGGTCGCTTTCACTGAGCCCCATGCTCTGACTGACGTCGACCAGCAGGGTCACCTGCGAATTATGGACGATCTCGGTCGTCGTGCGTCGCTCGATGCCCAGAAAAAAGATCAACAAGCCGGCTAGCGCGAGGCACCGCAAAGCCAGCACGCTCGCTCGCTTGCCGAGCGAAAGTTCGGCCGCATCGCGACGATAGAGCCACCACACCACGGCCACCAGCACGATGGTCCCGCCGGCGATCAGCGCCACAGGCAGACGTTCGTCGTCGAACGCTCGCAGCCGTGCTGGCTCGTAAACTACGCGTCCGGCCGTAACTGCCTCTGAGTCAACCGATGGGTCAGTTGCGGCAGCAAACGACGTCGAAGGCGTGAATTGCAAAATGCAAAATGCAAATTGCAAAATGAGAATTGCCGAGAGCCGCCAATTGCCAATATGCAGTTTCTTCTGTCCGCTACTCGCACGTGAAACGCTCATCGCTCCCCTCCCCGCGGCGGCGTCACGTGGTAGCTGGCCAGGTGTGCCAGGAATTGCTCGGTGAGTAGCATAGCGACCAGCGCGGCCAGCAGCGCGTCGCTCATCTGAAAGCCGGCCAGTTGCTGCGCGTCGAGTGCCATGTCGGCCGCATCGTGTATTTCAAGATTGATGCCCGCCAGTTGCTTCGCAAGATCGGGCCGCGGGGTCAGGGCCAGGTCTCCTTCGGCAACGGGGACGTTCACGGCAAAGGCCCGCGTCTCCATTCCCCCCTGCGTCGGCTGGAGCTGCGCTTCGTATATCCCGCTGGAGTCCACGTCCTCGAGCCTGGCGGTGAGCCGGCCGTCGACGGGCGTGGCATCCATCGGAACTTCGGCGCGAGACGTTCCTTCGCCCGGCAGCACGAACCGCAGCGACGGCTCGTACTTGCCCTCCTCGACGACGACGACCAGGTCGTCGCCCACGCGGTGCAATGGATCGCTGCGGCGCGTCGCCGCCAGGTAACTCGCGAGCTCGTTCGCCAACACAGGAAACGCGGGGTTGAGACTCCAATTGCTCCACCGGCCGAGCGGCGTATCGCCGGAGGAGAGCTTCGTGAGCTGGGCCACCACGCGGCCTTCGCCGAATTTCTTCTCGACGACCAGCGGCGCGTTGTTCCGCAGCCGGGCGATGATCTTTACCGTTTCGTCGGCCGGGGCCCAATCGTCCGGCAAGGCATAGTAGTATTCGACAAGCACCAGCGGCAGGAAACCGTTCCGCCGACCGGCAAGCACTTGGAACAGCGGGTGGGACGTAACTTCGAGGTCCGGGGCCGTGTCGTCCGCGCGATCGATGAGCTGCGTCGGCAGCTTGAGTGGGACGGGAAACAGGCCTTCGCCGTTGCGATAAAGCGTCTCGTTGTAATGGCTGCGGTCGGTCGCGGCGCCGGTGAAGAACGCCACACCCCCGCCGTTCTTGACGTACGATTCGAGCGCGCTCAGCTCGTCGTCGGCCAGCCGCGGCACATCGAGCAGGCAAACGGCCGCCGGTACCCCTCCCCGATTTGGGGAAGGGGAGGGGAGTTCCGCCAGCGAAGCGCGCGGTTCCACGCGCGGCTGCCAACCAGTGCGGGTGTTGCCGCCAGGCGCCAGAGCGAGCGAAAGCTGGCGTCCGCCGTGGCCGTCGGGCGAACCGTCGACAATGAGCACGGGCTGAGCCGCCGGCAGGTCGCAGGCGAAATACCGGCGGTTGTCCACTTCCACCGCGTCGGTGCCGAGCGAGGCGGTGAGCGAATGGGCGCCGATGCCGGCGAACTGCACGCGGAACTTGTGCGTCAGCTCGTCGCGCGCGCCGATGTCGTCGAGCACCAGGGCGGGCAGGGCGTCGCCGTCCTGCTCGAGCTGAACGGTGACGCCGCGCGCCGCGGCATCGCCGTAGTTGGCCACGGTGACGCTCATCCACATTTCCACGCCCGCGGCCCGCACGCCCGATTCCGGCACGAGCGAGGTGATCGCCAGGTTCGGCCGCTGGTCGCGGACGCAGCGCACGAGGTGAGTTTGCGCCACTTCCAGTTCTTCGTCCAAATCGGCCAGCAAGTTACGAATCTCGGTCGCCGTGCCGAACTGGCGAGCACGGAAATCGCTTACCAGGTACACGATCAGCGTCTGCTCGTCGTCGGCCAGCGGCAGCCGCGGGATGGCCTTCAGCGCCTGGGCAGGGCCGACGTCGGTCTGCGACGCCTGCCAGCCCGCCAGCAGCGCTTCGAGCTTGCTGCGCAGCGCGTCGTTGATCGGCTCGCTGAAGACCTTGGGCTGGGCGCCGGCCGAGAGCCCGGCAGCCTCGGAGAAACGCAACAGCGTGATGAGCTGCGTGTCGGACTGCTCGTACGCCTGGTCGACGATCGCCTGCACCGCCCGTTTCGCCTCGCCCAGGGCGCTCGTGTTGTCCCAGCGATCGGTCATCGAATAGCTGTCGTCAAGCAACACGAGATGATGCGTCGTGCCGCGGCCCAGGAGGCTCATCCACTCGTTCCGCAGAACCAGGTGCGCGAGCATCAGCACCAACAGGCCGATAACGGCCACCCGCGTGGCCAAGAGCAGCAGTTGCTTCAGCAGAATCCAGCGACGGTTGCGGCGCTGGCTTTCGACGAGAAACTGCATGGCCGCCCAGCGAATCCGCTGCTGCCGCCGCAGGTTGATCAGGTGGATCAACACGGGCACGGCCAGCAGCGGCAGGCCGATCGTGAGCAGGGCGGGAA
>CAZHIV010000297.1:0-2721 GCA_964532675.1 uncultured Planctomycetaceae bacterium | reverse complement strand
TTCCTTCTCCAAAGTGACGCGATATCGCTTACCCATGACTGGCCTCCTTGCCGAGAAAAAATGACTTCGACAGGAAACCAAATCTCCGCCATCAAATCAAGACTGACAGACCACTAGAGGCATTGTTGCTGAACGTGAAGGGGCTTCGGACCGCCGGAATTGTGTTTATTTGTTTGACCATGTCAAATCTTTTTTGCGGGTAGCGTATTCAACCTGTTGTTTCGCCGCTGGCTCAGCACTTTTGTTGTTTGCCTGTGGGTTCAGCGACCAGCGCTATGTGCGAAAAAATCTCGGCAGACCAGTTACGGGCGGGTTGCCGTCGCCAGAATAACACCAGCGTTGGTGTTTTCTTCCTTGCGGCCTCATCCGTACCGGCTAGGCCCCTCCCATTCGCCCCTTCTCCTAGTGGGTCGGTCTACGCAGGAGCGGCCGTTGTCGAGAGCAGGCGGCCGTTATAGGCGTCAGTCGGTAAATGGCGAGCCTGCCGGGATCACCGCGATTAGGCAGGATTCAGTCAGATCGGTCACCGCTGATTCCCTCCGCCGCACCGATGGCCAAAGCTGGGTCCCCCAAGGAGCGAGGAAAAGCGAACCACGGACGACACGCCGACGGCCATGGAGGCCTCATGTGCTTGGCGACGTAACGTCATGTCGTGGAATCCGCCCACGTGCCACAACATGTTGATAACTTGAAGCCGCTCTTCAGCCCCCCAGAAGGCCCGTGTAGAATGGATTTGGGGCAATCGCAGAGCCAGTGGCACAAATTTTTGGCCTTCGGACTGACCTATGGCCTGGGAACGACGATGCAACGGCCGGCTGTACTATTACCGCTCGCGCCGGAATGGCGATCTTGTGCGGAAAGTGTACATGGGCGGCGGCGAACAAGGCCGCGCGGCCGCCGAAGCCGACCAGGCCGCCCGGGACGCCCGCCGGCAAGCGGCCCAGCGATGCGAGGACGAGAGCCGCCCCGTGGAAGAGCTGGCCGCACGTTTGGACGAGCTGGGCCGACTGGTCGATCGCCTCGTCGCTTGCCACCTGCTGACACACGGATGGACGCAGCACCACCGCCAATGGAGGGCGCCAACAAATGGCCGAGCTAGAGTGCGTAATCACACTGCCTGACGGCCGCGTCAACGGCTACCGCCACAGCAGCGGTTTTGCCGCAGAGAGTGTCGTACCGCCGGGTGTGGAGTCCCAGGCGACATTTCCGGAAGCCCAGCACAGGTGCGGCTCAGTTGCTCCTGCCATTACCGATTCGACTCAAACGGCCGCGGCGCCGGACCAGCCGACGAAGCCCACAGGCGGTGCGCAACCCGCACCGGAAGAGACGTCCCGGGAGGCGACTGGTTCTGCCAAGAAGAGCCTGGCGGACCCGGCCAAACCGGTTAAGAAGGCCCGGCCCAAGGACCCCCGGATCAAGTACGTCCCGCAGGCGAAGCTGGACGCCGAGCAGGCGAAGCTTGAGAAGCTCTCCCAGGCCGCCTTGGCGGGCGACACGGAGGCCGTCGACCAGCTCCGCGTCGAGCTCGACAACCGCCCGCACGTCTGGCAGCGACTGGCCGACCTGCAGCGTCGGATCGAGCTCAAGATGATCGAACTGATCGCCGGCAACGACCCGCTGCAGGCCCAGGCGTTTCGCCGCCGCTGCTCGGAGTTCCGCCGGCAGATCCTGGACGGCGAGCCGGCCTCGCTGGCTACCAAAATGGCCGCCGCCCGGGCGGTGAGCTGCTGGATGTTCTGTCAGCTGTTGGAACTGCGCGCCTTGGAATCGCCCGCCGAGCTGCGGAACGTCAGAGCTCTTGAACAGGCCGAGCGGCGCTTCCAGGTCGCGATGCGGACGTTTCACATGAGCAGGCTGGCTGACCTGCAGCTCCAGCGGCTTGCCAGCCAGAACGACGCCGATCGAGGTTAACGATGCTGGGCCAGAAGCCGCGCGACATGTCATCTGCTGACCCGTGCGGCTACGAGTGTCTGCTGGTTGACGAGGACTGCCTTTCCGGCGAGGACCGTCGCCAGGCTATTGTCGAGGCCGTGGATCATCCCCGCGATGGGACCGAGTTTCTGACGAAAAACGAGCGTGCGGCAATGTCGCAAGAATTAGTCGGGATCCAATCGAGCATTTCGCCGTACGAGTACTATCAGGGCGAGCACTCGGCGCTGTCCTTCAAACGGGCTGAGTATGCCCGCCTGGGCTCATTTCGGAGCTGTGCCCGCGACCGATATGCCGACGGCCACTCCATCTGGTACGGCGACAGCCCGCCCTGGCTCTTTCACAGCGGCGCGGCCAAGCCATCGCTGCTCGAGGGTCCAGCTACTGGCCGCAACGAGTCCACATCGTGAATACGCATCAGCCGGCTGGTGTGGATTGGTCGTGTTGGTCGTTTGCCAAGCAGCCGAGTTTTCGCTCGACTTGGGCCACCGCCTTGGCGAGGTATTCAGGGTCAGTCTGGGGCGTCGAAGCGCGCCCCTTCCGGCCCGTGGTGGCTGTTTTCTGCTTCAGCGCCATCAGCGCCATCTTGAGCAGGCCCACGACGTTGTCCCGGTTGATTTCGAGGATGCCGGCGGCCGCGGCCGCTCGTGATCTCAGGGTTTCGCCCAGCGCATCGTCAAGCCAGCTCGCCACATCTGCGGTGCGCTTCGGCAACACGCCAATCAGTGCATCGAGCGCCAAGGGCCCGCCGTGGTACGCGAAGAAGCGATACAGCAAGCCCCGCTGGTCCTC
>CAZHIV010000296.1:0-3831 GCA_964532675.1 uncultured Planctomycetaceae bacterium | reverse complement strand
GAGTACGACCTCATCGACCACCTGAAGCTGAACCTCGAGACCAACCACGCCACGCTCGCCGGACATTCCATTCAGCATGAAATGGAAGTCGCCGGCAGCGCGGGAGTTTTGGGCTCGATCGACGCCAACACGGGCGACATGCTGCTGGGCTGGGACACCGACCAGTTCCCCACCGATATCTACCTCACCACGCAGTGCATGCACGGCGTGCTGAAATACGGCGGCTTCACCACCGGCGGCGTCAACTTCGACGCCAAGGTCCGCCGCGAAAGCTTCGAGCCGATCGACCTCTTCCACGCCCACGTCGGCGGCATGGACGCCTTCGCCCGCGGCCTAAAAATCGCCCACGCCATGCGCGAGGACGGCAAGCTGGAAGAGCTACTCCGCGAGCGCTACGCCAGCTGGGACACCGGCCTGGGCGCCGAAATCGAAGCCGGCAAACACGACTTCAAGAGCCTCGAAAAAGCCATGCTCCAAAAAGGCGACGCCGCCCCCAACCGCAGCGGAAGGCAGGAGATGATCGAGAATTTGATCAATACGTATCTGTGATCGCATGGAGGGTCGGAATAACCAATGACCAAGCATCAATGACCAACGCGATTTTCATTGGTCATTGGGATTTGGTAATTGGTCATTTGTCCCTCACCGCGTGCTAGTGCCAAGTGCCAGCGCCTGCGGTCGGGCACTCGCACTTTAGCATGATTCCAGATGCAGGCCGCAATTCAGTTAGCTTAGGTAACGGAGGCGGCTGCGGCGTTCGAGCCACCGCGCGCGCTGGCTTGGGAATGTTACGGCACGACGGTCACGGTGCCGAATTGTCGAAAGTGCTCGTCGAATGCGAATGCCCGCGGAATGCCGAGCCGCTCCATGACGACGCGGCTCGTGCAATCGGTGAAGCTCCAGTCTTTGTCGGCGAAATCGAAAAACACGTCGGTCGCGGTCCGGACGTCCGATTCGGTGATTTCGATAATGTCCAACCGGCGTTGGCGGACTTGGGCGACCCAATCTTTTGCGCGGTCCATTTGGCCGCGCGAGCGAAAGAGCGTCAGCAGCTCGTCGTAGATATAATCGCTGGTTACCAGCGGCTCGGTATTCGACCGCACGAAAACGGCTGCGGTGGCGTGATCTGGATCACTCGGCACGCTCGCCGCATACCATGCGCCGGTATCAACAAAAACGGCCACTCAAATTCCGTAGATAATGCGATCGTGGTCGCGGTTTGTCAGGCCGTCGCCCGGCGAATTATCGGGAAGCGACTCCATGCGATCGAGATAATCGTTCCAGGCTTTTTTTGTCTCGTCCGCAGCATCGCCGGCGTCTGGCGCCGTGGATAGCTCGAGCTTCAATTCTACCCGCGTACCTTGAGCCAGATCGACCGGTTCAAGCGGACGAAAAACGCCGGCGTCGAAAACGGCAAGAATCGAGCGAGTCATAAGTTGATTATACGGTTCGCGTGACTCGACTGTCCAGCTAGTTATTCGATGCAATTGCTCAAATAAACGTCGCCGGCTCCACGCCGAAGTGCTGACTTAACAGCCGCATCTCGCGCTTGCTGGACCGGCATCGACGCTGTCCTGTTGGTGTAAATGTTAACGCACGGAACGAGCGGCGTCACCTTTACCTCGAATCTCCCCAGTGTCTCATGCCGCGAGCCCGTATTGTACGCAACGTCGTTTGCGCACGACCGCGATTATTGATAGGCCAAACGGAAGTGCGATGCGGCCGAGCAGGTTCGCTTCGCTGCGCATGATCCGCGCGAGGAATCGATTTAACCACATCGGGGGCATCGTGAGATCGCCGGTGGCGACGCGCCGCGGGAGTAGTTTCGTTGCCAGCCGCGTCGCCGCGGCGGGTGGAAACAGCAGCGTGTTGTAGTGGCTTAGCAGGAGAAGCTCCGCGTCGCGCCCGGCCCAAAGTTGGCCGAAGCGCCGCTTGCTGTACCGGCGGAAGTGATGGTGCGCCGCGTCGCGCGGCGAGTAGAGCCATTGGTAGGCGGGAACGGTCGCCACGACGATGCCGCCGGGGCGCACGAGCCGCAACGCGGTTTTTGCCGACGCGGCATCGTCCTCGATGTGTTCCAGCACATCGGTCAGCAGCACGACATCGAAGAATCCGGGCGGCAGGTCGACGTCGTCCGGCAGGCTACCGCGGATCACCCGGCCGCCGAGCCGCTGCCGGGCATACCGCAGCGCATGCGGCGAGCATTCCACGCCGACGACGTCGTGCCGATCGGCCGCCGCGGCCAGGCTGCCCCCCGTCCCGCAGCCGAGCTCGCAAATGCGAAGTCGGGCAGTATGCGCGGCAGCCCCCGGCTCTGCCGGGGGTTTTTCCGTGGTCACACCGTGATCGCTAGGCAAACCCCCGGCAGAGCCGGGAGCTGACAACTCCATATAGCGCCGCACGAGCGACCAAACGATATGCCGCCGGGCCTGGAACCACCAATGCCGCGCTTCGACATTCCAGAGCTCGTCGTACAGTCGGGCGTCCATGCCGTGTTAAGCTGCATCCCGATGCGGTGTGCTGACCGGGGTGTCAGGTGTCGGGTGTCGGGTGTCGGGAATAATGGGGCCCGCGACGTCCCTGACACCTGGCACCCGAAACCCGACACCTATCTTGTACCGCCAGTGAATGGCCGCCAGGTCGAGCGCCGCCACGGCGATATCCACCGTCGTCAGGCGCGAGCCGTGCACGTCTCGCCACTCGTCGAGCGGATACTCGTAAATCGACCGTTCCGCCGCCAACCGCGCGCCGCTGCGCGATGAAGCCACCAGCCGCGCCAGGATTTCGACGTCGAACACCCAGCGGGTGCCGAACGGCTGCCGGAACAGCTCGGCCGTTTCCGGCGTCACGCGAAACAATTTGGCGCCGCACTGGGTGTCGTAAACGCTCAGGCCCAACGCCAGGGAAGCTGCCGTAGCAAACGCGCGGCCGAGCAAATGCCGGGTCCAGCGCCGGCGAATCCGCCGGCCCAACAGCGCCACGCGGCTGCCCATCACCAGCGTCAGTTCCGGCCGCTCGCGCAACAACGCCTGAAAGCGCGGAATGGATTCCAGCGGCGTGGCCAGGTCGGCGTCCCAATAGCCGACCATCGCCGGCCTCCGTCGCAGCGCCAAATGCACACCGCGGCGCACGGCCTCCGCCTTGCCGACATTCGCGCCAAGCCGCAGCGTCATCACCTGCCGCGGATGCATGCCGCGCAACTGCTCGACGACCCGCGGCGTCTCGTCCGTGCTGCCGTCGTCGACCAGCAGCAGCGAAACGTCGCAGGACCGAGTCAGGAAACCGTCGAACGCCAACAGGTCGAGCCGCGTCGCCTCGTTGTAGCACGGCACGACGACGATCGTTTGGTCGGTCGAGGCTGGGTCGAGCGGCGCGTCCATTCGCGAAAGAAACGAGCGGTGTGGGCGATGCAGGAGTCGCGACGATACGCTATCGCCGGCGTCTGCGACAATGCCGCTCTCCGCGCCGGCTGCTAGCACTTGGCCGATATTGATGGCATGAATGCAGGTAGCTATCGTTGGCCGCTCGGAAGGATGCGGGGATGCAGGGGCATTGATCGCAATTGCTTACCACGAATGGACAGCCAAACGTACATCCCTGCCCCCCGCATCCTGCATCCCGCATTCTCGACAGCGGCGACAATCGCGTTGCTGATCCTCGCCGTCGCGACGCTCTACGGGGCGCGGCTTGGCCGGCAGCCGATCGTCGGCGAGGAAAGCCGCTGGGCGACCGGTGCGCGGGAGATGCTCGCGACGGGCGACTGGATCGTGCCGCGGCAGCAAGGCCGCGTGTTCGCCGAGCGGCCGCCGATGACGATGTGGGCGATCGCCG
>CAZHIV010000295.1:0-6805 GCA_964532675.1 uncultured Planctomycetaceae bacterium | reverse complement strand
GGGTCGCGCCGGCGGATGCGGCGGGCCAGGGCCGTGCGAACGTCGCTCGGCACGTGGCACGAAAGCGCGCCGTCGTGGATATCGCGCACCAGCAGTTCGCGATGCTCATCGGCGACGCGCGCGAATTCCACCAGCGTGCTGGGGTTGGCGGTGATGATCATCCCCAGGTTGTCGGCGGCCAGGGCGAATCGCAGCACGGCGTAGTGCTTGGCCGCGGTGTCGTGAATCCGGGCGGTGACGGGCGGCGGCAAGAAGATCCGCCGGGCAACGCGGGGCCGCGTGCTGGCCGCCAAGCCGCTGATCTGGCCGCACGGCGCGCCGCACGGCGCGCGATACTGCTGCCAGTCGCTGGTGAGCTGCAGCGTCTTGGTGCGTATCAACCCCGGGTGGTCGCCGTAGACGCCGGCGCCCCACATCCGCCAGCCGGCGCTGTACTCGCGAAACAGCTCCTTGGTGATCGGCAGCCGTTTCGGCTCGCCGGTCGTGCCGGAGGTCATCGCGAACATCAGGATGCGCGTTCCGGGCGCGAACAGCGCCGATTCGTCGCCCTCCAGCACACGCCGCAAGTAGGGCTGGTGGTCCTCGTAGGTGAGGATGGGTAGTCGCCGGCGGATCTCGTCGACCGTGTGGAGGTCGGCGAAGCCGTAGTTGCGGCCAAAATCACTGTCCGCGTTGCGGGCGATCTTGTGCACGAGCGCGCGGTGCTGGAATTCTCGAGACCGGTGCGCATCGGCCCGAAACCGGTGCAGCCGGTGCCGCAGCCACTGAAGGTAAAGGTAACTGCCAACCATAATGGGCCCGACGTGGTCGAAGGCTCGTAGCCGCCATAGCGATTGGGGCCACAGAATGTTCGTCGGTATTTGTCCCGAGCTTTCTTTGCTCGCCGTAGTGGTTTGCGCGGCTGGTGGGTCGTGGAATGCGCGGCGAGGGGGCGAAGGCTCGGTTCATGCGGGTTAGGGTTAGTAATGCTGCAAGCGCCATGCCGGACAAGCCGCAGATCCCGCACAGCTGCGCGTTCCCGCCTCGGCGCCGCACTCCGGCCGATCATCACGACCGGCCATGGCCAAATTTAACGCAAAAAGCGAAGCGGCAAAATGCCGCTTCGTCGTCTCGACGCACGGCACGGGGCGCGCCAGTTGGCAGATCGCCGAATTTCACGGAAAAATCATTTTTCCACGGCGGGGCTGGCGAGGGAGCCTGCCGGCGAGCCGACGCTGATGCGTTGCGAGAGAGCTTCCGCGAGACGGGTCGCGCCCTCGCCTAGCATCATCGTGAAATGGTCGCCGGCTACCTCCACCAGCTCGACCAACTGGCCGATTTCGGCCGCCCAGCCGTTGTCCTCCTCATCGCGAGTCCGGCGGCCGGAGACCTCGGCGAGCCCCGTCTTGACGGCCGGCACGAAAAGCTGCACGCTCATCGCCAGCGCCCGGGGCCGGTAGGCTTGCAGCACGCGCACGTTCGCCTCGCCCACGTTCACCAGCCGGCGGATGAAAGATTCGGGCGTTTCCGCCGGCACGAGGCCCTGCCGGCGCGCCTCGGCCACGGCGGACTGAAATCGCTCATCCTCGCCCTGCGACGATAATTCGTCGTAGCTGAAGCGGACGTCGGTGCCCGCAAAGCGATTGGCGAAGTTCAACAGGTCGCACAGGAACCGGGCGTCGTCCTCGACGTCGACGTCGTCGCAGATCGACGGCAAGGGCGAGTCAAACAGCGCCAGCAGAGCGACTTCGTCGCCGCGGCGCTCGAGCGCCTCGGCCAGCGCGAATGCGAAAATGCCGCCGGTCGACCAGCCCGCCAGGTGATACGGTCCTTCCGGCTGAAGCTCGAGCAACGCGGCAAGGTAGTCTTCGATCATCTCCTCGATGGTGAGGTGGGGCGGCAAATCCTGGTCGACGCCCCGCGGCCGGAACGCGTAAACCGGCTGCTCGCTTCCCAGTTGTTGCACGAGCTTGGCGTAACAGCGCACGTCGCCGCCCAGCGCCGGCAGCAGCACCAGCGGGGCTCGGGTACCGGTGGCGCGCAGCGCGAGCAGCGGCGACCACGACTCCGGGGCGGACTCTCGACTCGCATCGGCGGATGCGGCGCTGCCCGCCAGCAGCCGCGAGGTCTCGGCCGCCAGCGAAGCGATGCTCGGGCCCTCCATCAGCTTCGCCATCGGCAGCGTGAAATCGAGCCGGCTTTCGAGGTTGTTCTTCAATTCCAGTGCCAAGAGCGAATCGAGGCCGAACGTGCTCAGCGGCTGGTCGGTCACCAGCGTATCCGGATCGACGCCCATGATGCGGGCCAGCTCCCGCCGGATGTAGTCGCCCACGAGCGCTTGCCGCTTGCTATCGTCGGCCTCCAACAGCTCGCGGCGAAACGCATGGTCGACGCGGCTATCCGCCTGGCCGCCGTCCGACTCGTCGACCTCGGCCGCGATCGAGTCCAGCAGCGCGGGCCGCCGGGAGCCGAGCAGCCGCAGCATGTCGGCCCACTGGGCGTCCATGACGGCGACTTGCGCGGCGTCCGTGTGCAGTATTCGGCCGAGCAGCTCTAAACCGTGTTGGGGCTCGAGGAGGGCCATGCCGCGCATCGCTGTTGTGCGCGGGTCTCCCGACCCCGCACTCCCGCCGACCGAAGGTCTCCCCTTCTCGTTCGGGAGACCTACGGTCGGTTCGGTGGCTCGGTCGGGAGACCGTGCCACAACACCGGCGGCCATGCCGGTGCCGGCCCAGGGGCCCCAGTTGATGGTCGTGGCCGGCAGCCCTTGCCCGCGGCGGGCGTGGGCCAGCGCGTCGAGAAACGCGTTGCCCGCGGCGTAGTTCGCCTGCCCCGGCGAGCCGAGCACGCTCGCCACGGAAGAGAACATCACGAAGAAATCGAGCGGCCGATCCTGTGTGGCCGCGTGCAGGTTCCAGGCGCCTTCGACTTTGGGCGACATCGGCCGATCCAACTGCTCGAGCGTCATCTCGGCCAGGATGCCGTCGGCCAACACGCCGGCCGCGTGGATCACGCCCCGCAGCGGCGGCGCATCCTTCGGAAGCTGCGCGAGCGCCGCAGCCAGCGACGCGCCGTCGGCCACGTCGCCGCGGAGCACCACGACGTTCGTGCCTCGGGCGCGAATGCCGGCCAGCGATTTCTCTACTTCCGGCGACGCGCCTCGTCGCGAGAGTAGCGCGATCGTACCGGCCCCCTGCTCCGCCAGCCACTCGGCGACGCGCAGTCCTAGAGCGCCCGAACCGCCGGTAATCAAATACGTGCCGTCGCTTCGCACCGGAGTACCCTCGGCGTCCGAGTCGTCTGGCTCTCGACTCTCCGCTCTTGACTCTTGACTCTGCATTGAGACGACCACCTTGCCGATGTTCTTGCGCTGCGACATGTAGCGGAACGCCTCGATCGTGCCGTCGGCGTCGAAATGCGAGAAATTCAGCGGCCGGTATTGGCCCGAATCGAAGTGCCGCATCAACTCGGCGAACAGATCGCGAATGTAATCGGGCCGCTGGCGCAGCATGCGATCCAGGTCGATGGCGAAGTAGGAGAGGTTGTCCTGGAACGGGAGCAGGCCGATCATGCGGTTCTGGTAGATATCCGTCTTGCCGATTTCCAGGAAGCGGCCGTAGGCCCGCAGGATCGAGAGGCTTTTGGTGATCGCCTCGCCGGGGAGCGAATTGAGGACAACGTCGACGCCTTGCCGATCGGTGTCGGCCAGAATCTCGTCGGCGAAGGCGACGGTGCGGCTGCTGTAGACGTGCTCCACACCGAGCGAGCGGAGGAAATCGCGCTTGGCGTCGCTGCCGGCGGTGGCGAAGATTTCGGCGCCGAAGTGCTGCGCGATCTGGATGGCGGCCAGCCCCACGCCGCCGGCCCCCGCGTGGATCAGCACCCGCTCGGCCGGCTGCAACTGGGCCAATCGCACCAGGCCGTAGTAGGCGGTGAGGAACGTGATGGGGATCGTGCACGCCCCGCGGTGGTCGATCGAAGCCGGCTTGGGCACCAGGGCGTACTCGGCCGTGCGGGCGTGCGACGCGAACGCATACGGCACGACGCCAAACACCTCGTCGCCGACCTGGAAGCGGTCCACGCCGGGGCCCACCGCCGTCACGATGCCCGAGGCCTCGATGCCCAGCGGCACGACGGCGTCCTTGATTCCCGGGTACAGGCCGAGCGCCTTGAGCACGTCGCTGAAATTGAGGCCCGTCGCGTGGACTTCGATTTCGACCTGACCCGCGGCCGGCGGCTCGCGATCGACAGGCGCGAACCGCAAGGCGTCGAACGAACCGGCCTGCGTGATGCGTAGCTGGAACGCGCCCGCGGGGATCGCCAGCGCGCCGGAACTCGCCGCCGGTTCCTCGAGCAGCGCAGGCGCCCTTTGGAGCCGTGCGACGTATCGGCGGCCGCCGCGGTAGGCGATTTCGGTTTCCGCGCTGATCGCGAGCACTTCGGCGGTCAGGGCCGCGGCCAGCGAGCCGCGTTCGGTTGGCGAGCCGCCATCGGTTGGCGAGCCGCCGGGTTTATCCCGGCGGGGTGAACCCGCCGGCTCGGTTTCGATCGTCAGCGGATCCAAATCCACCAGCCGGGGGTGCAAGTCGGGCAGCTCCATCGCCGCCACGCGGCCGAAGCCCAGCAGGGGCGATTGCTCGACCGCGATCGGCGACAAGCTATGGCCGTCAGGGCCCACCACCGGCTGAGCGCCCGCGGTGATCAGCCACACGGGCGGCGGTGTGGGCAGCGATTCTCGCGAAAGTGCACGCAGCATTTGCAATGCGCTGCCGCAGCCGAGCTTGCGGTCAATTTGCCCGTCAGCGCCATTTGCCGACTTCGGATCATGTGCGGGAATGTCCAACGACCAGAGATGGACGACGCCCAGACAATCGCGCCCTCTGGCGACGAACTCCGCTTGGATCAGCTCGCGATACTGGTTTTGGTCGAGCGGATCGAGGACGGCCCGTGCCTGGCCGCCCGGCCCGCCGTTGGTGGCCGCCGCGGCGCGGATCTCCAGCCGCTTGCCCGGCCGCACCACGACGCTTGCTTCTCCGCGCTCGGCAAGCCGCTCGGCCAACTGGCCGCCGACGCCCGTATCGTCCGCCAGAATCAGCCATGCGCCGCGTCGGCCGGCCACTTCGACGGCGGCTAGCGGCTGTTCGTGCCACGCAACCTGGTACAGCCAGCGGCTGGTGTCGAGCCGCGAATCCGCCGCGCCGCTGCGGCCCAGCCGCTGCACGGCGACGCCTTCCAGCGCCACGAGCACGTCGCCGGCCGCGTTCACCAGATTGACGTCGGCTTCCACGCGTTCCGGGCTGGGACTGGCGTCCTTCGATGTGCGCACCGCGTAAACGAACAGCGGCTCCGCGAAGTCGTCCGCCGTGGCGTGCATCCGCACGGCGCGAACGCCCACCGGCATGTAGGTGAACGGGCTGAACGAGCCGTCCTCTTCGAGCGGCACGACCCCGGCCATCGCTTGCAATAGCGCGTCGCCAAGCACCGGGTGCAGGTGGTACGCCTTCAGCTCGCGGCGGATCGATTCGGGCAGCTCGACCCGCGCGACCGCGTCGTTCGCCGCGCGGTGCAGCTCGTGAAGCACTTGGAACGAGGGGCCGTAGCTCAGCCCGCGCTCGTTCATCAACGCGTAAAAATCGTCGTGCGACGTGATGCTCACCACGCGGCCGCGTACCGCGTTCAAGTCGACGTGCGGCGCCGACTCGTCGACTGCGACGCGGGACTCGTGAACCAGCGATCCGCCGGCGTGCATCGTCCACGCGGCCGATCCGTCGTCGTCCGCCGGTCGGCTGTAGCTCTCGAACGGCGCCTCTCCGCCCGATTCGGGGGCGACCGACAGTTGCACGCGGCGGCGCGTGCCTTCGGCCAGGAACATGGCCTGCTGGATGACCAGGTTTGCAACGCCGTGGCGGCCTGGGCCGAAAACATGCTCGGCCGCGGCCAGAGCTTGCTCGACATACGCAGCGGCCGGCGTGACGGCGGAGCCTTGCACCTGGTGATCGTTCAGGTAGCCGGGCGAGCGGGCGCTGAGCCGGGCTTCGAAGAGCGTGTTCGTCCAGACGGTGGAGAGGCGGGTGCCGAGGAGGGGGTGCGAGGTCTGCGTTCCGGCCGCTGAAGCGGCCTCGCCGTTTTGCGAAAAGAGGCGGCGGCCGGAGGGGTCGAGTTGGTACCAGTGGCGCGTGCGCTGAAACGGGTACGTCGGCAGCAGCAGCCGGGTGCGGTGCCACGGCCCGTCCCAGCCGCGCCAGTCGACCTGGCCGCCGCGGACGTAGTAATCGCAGACGCTCGCCGCGATCACTTGCCAGTCGTCCTGCCCTTCGCGCAACGACGGCAGCCAGGCGGTCTGGAGCTTCGGCACGCAGCGGCGGCCCATTCCCAACAGGCTCGCCGTGGGGCCGATTTCGATCAGGATGGCCGGCTCCGCCTCGGCGACGCGGGCCATGCCCTCGGCGAATTGCACGGCGTTCCGCAAATGGTCGCGCCAGTAGCGGGCCGTCGGCGCCTCGGTCATCAACTGGCCCGTGAGGTTGGCCGCCAGCGGAATGCGCGGCGCGTGAAACTCGATCCGGCTGGCGAATCGTTCGAACTCCTCCAGCATCTCGTCCATCAGCGGCGAATGGAACGCATGCGAGACGTTTAGCGGCGTGACCTGCACGCGCTCGGCCGCGAACTTCGCCGACGCTGCCTCGACCGCGTCCGCCTCGCCGGAGATCACCGTGTTCTCCGGTCCGTTGATCACGGCCACGACCACGTCGCCGCTTGCCGCCTCGATCGCGCGGCGCACTCGCTCGGCCGGCGCGAAAACCACCGCCATCTTGCCGTGCCGCTG
>CAZHIV010000294.1:0-7020 GCA_964532675.1 uncultured Planctomycetaceae bacterium | reverse complement strand
CGGAACGCCGCGGAGGGCGTTCCCTACAGGGCTTCGGCCCCATACGGTCTGTAGGGAACGGGCTCCGCCCCGTTCCGCATTCCCCGTGGCGCGCCCCACCTCTCCGCGCGGAACGCCGCGGAGGGCGTTCCCTACAGGGTTGGTCCTTCGAAGCGGCCGGGGAGCAGGTCGGCGAGCGATGCTTCGTGAACGACATCGGGCTGCTGCGAATCGACCATCACGACCGGCAGGCTGGGATTGAACTCGGCGAGGAACTGCCGGCAGGCGCCGCAGGGTGAGACGCCGCCGCGGCTGACGACGGCGATCTCGGCGAATTCGCGTTCGCCGGCCGCCACGGCCGCGGAGGCCGCGACGCGCTCGGCGCAAATCGTCAGGCCGAACGAGGCGTTCTCGACGTTAACGCCCTGGTAGATGCGGCCGCTTGCCGTGCGCAGGGCCGCGCCGACGGGGAAGTTCGAATAAGGACAGAAGGCCCGCTGTTGGGCGTCGAGGGCGGCTCGGACCAGTTCGTCGCGGGGTGAATTACTCATTTCTTTAACCACGGATAGCACGGATGGGCACGGATCATTTGGAGCGCCATCGGTGTAATCCGTGAAATCCGTGGTGGAATTTATCGTTCACGATGTAATCCGCTCGACGACGAGCGGTGGCGGATCAATTGGATTGTCGCCGAGAGTGACGGCGGCGAGCAAGTCGGCCCGCACGCCGTCGGCGGCCTGCGGCTCGGCGAAGACGCGCACCAGCGGCTGGCCCGGCTCCACTTTATCTCCCAGGCGAATCAGCATTTCGAGACCGACCGAAAGGTCGAGCTTGTCGCCGAGCTGTTTGCGGCCGCCGCCCAGGTGGATGATCGCGTAGCCGAGCCGCTCGGTGTCGATCGTGGTGACGAAGCCGCCGCGTGGGGCGGCGATTTCCTGGGCGGGGGCGACCGACCGCGGGGCGTCGAGGTCGCCGCCCTGGGCGGCCACCATCTGGCGAAACTTCTCCAGGGCAGCGCCGGAATCGATCGCGTTCTGCAGCCGATCTCGGGCGGCGGCGGGCGATGATGCACGCCCGGAGAGCACGAGCAGCTCGGCGCCGAGCGCGAGCGTTACCTCCAAAAGATCGGCCGGGCCTTCGCCGCGGAGCGCGGCCACCGATTCGTCGACTTCGACGGCGTTGCCGGCCATGCGGCCGAGCGGCTGGTTCATGTCGGTGATGAGCGCGGTCGTGGGCACGCCCATCCGCTTGCCGGTGTCGACCATCGAGCGGGCCAGCGCGCGGGCGCCTTCCAGCGATTTCATGAACGCGCCGCTGCCGTGCTTGACATCAAGCACCAGGGCGTCGAGGCCCTCGGCCAGCTTCTTGCTCATGATGCTGGCGGTGATGAGCGGAATGGAGGGGACGGTGCCGGTGACGTCGCGCAAAGCGTAGAGCTTGCGGTCGGCAGGCACGAGGTCGGCCGTGGCGCCGCTGATGACGCAGCCGACTTCGCGGCAGACTTTCTGAAACTCGGCCGTGCTGAGGTCGGTGCGGAAGCCGGGGATCGCTTCCAGTTTATCGAGCGTACCGCCGGTGGCGCCCAGACCGCGGCCGGAGATCATCGGCACCGCCAGATCGCAGCAGGCCAAGAGCGGCGCGAGCGGCAGCGAGACCTTGTCGCCGATGCCGCCGGTGGAGTGCTTATCGACGATCGGCGCCTTGCGATCGGGCCACTCGAAGGTGATTCCCGAACGCAGCATGTGCTCGGTGAGCGCGGCCGTCTCGGCGACGCTCATCCCACGGATGTACACGGCCATGGCCCAGGCGGCCATCTGGTAATCGGGCACGTCGCCGCGGACGTAGCCGCCAACGAGCGCGCCGATTTCTTCGGCCGCCAGCTCGCCGCCGTCGCGCTTTTTCGAGATGAGTTGGATTGGGTTCATGGGCACTACACACAAACTATGGCAGGCTTCACGCCCAACGTTGGATCAATTATCTCGACGACGTATACGGATTCGTCCGCGAGTGATTGTCACGATGACCGAACCAGCCAACTCATGCAGGTGCTGCTCAAGCAGCTCGCGGATCGCAGCGACTTGCTCGTCGACCGATCGTTCAACGACGCGGACGACTGGGCCATGAGGACGATCGCGGACGAATACGAGCTCGCCGAAATCCTTGTCAGCACGCGATCATCGCTCAACGCATAACCCAGGAGCTTCGAATCGCTGGCGCGTGGATCAAACTCAATCGCCGATAGCACGTCATGCCCTTGTGCAACCAGAAAAGCGGTCAGTGATTTCGACGACACGCATACGTCGAGCAGGAATCTCATGATGCCTTGTCTGCGGCAATCCGTTCGTGGACTTGTTCACCGGCGAGCGAGCGGTGGGCATAGGCGATGCAGGCCTGAAAATCGGCCGGTTCCAGAACGGGATATTCGGCCAGGAGCTTTTCGGGCGTATCCCCGGCGGCGAGCATCCCAAGCACATGCTCCACAGCGATCCGCAGGCCCCGTATGACCGGCTTTCCGCCGAAGATGCCGGGGTCGGTGGTGATTCGCTTGAGTAGATCGTCTTCAGTTATCGGCTGAGTTCTATCAACCATTTATTCCTCCTCGGCATTCAATGCCGTGACAATCACCAGCATATCGGCGGATCGCGGGGCGGTCAAAACCGATCCACACGGCCTGTGCGGTCGGGCATGACAGTGTTCGTCTCCGGGGACAAGGGATATCCTTATTCTAATGGCTGCCAATCAGTACGAATATGACGTGATCGTGGTCGGCGCCGGGCATGCGGGGGCCGAGGCGGCGCTGGCGGCGGCGCGGCTGGGGGCGCGGACGGCGCTCTTGACCACGAATTGCGACACGGTCGGGCAGATGAGCTGCAACCCGGCGATCGGCGGCGTGGGCAAGGGGCAGATCGTGCGCGAGATCGACGCGCTGGGCGGCGCGATGGGGCGGGCGATCGACGCCACCGGCATTCAGTTCCGCATGCTGAACCGCAGCAAGGGGCCGGCCATGCACAGTCCCCGGGCCCAGGCGGATAAGAAGGCCTATCAAGCGGAGATCAAGCGGCTCGTGGAGGAAGCGCCCAACCTTAGTCTGCGGCAAGAGGTGGTCGAGGACCTGCTGACCGAAGGCGGAGGGCGGAGGGCGGAGGGCGGAGGGCCGTCGGAAGGCGGAGGGCGGAGCGCGGAGGGCGGAGCGCCGGAAATTGGATCTGGCCCTCAGCACTCGGCCCTCAGCCCTCCGCGCGTCGTCGGCGTGCGCGTGCGAGGGGATGCCGTGTATCGCGCTCGTGCGGTGGTGCTGACGACCGGCACGTTCCTGCAGGCTCTCATGCACACGGGCGAGACGCAGACGCCGGGCGGTCGCGCGGGCGAAGGGACGACGTCGGGGATCAGCGGGGCGCTGGCCCGATTGGGGTTTCGGTTGGCGCGATTCAAGACGGGCACGCCGCCGCGGCTCAACGGGCGCACGATCGATTACGAGCGGCTCGAGCTGCAATCGGGCGATGACGAACCGGAGCCGTTTTCGTTTCTCACCGAGCGGCTGGCGGTCGAGCAGTTGCCCTGTTACATCACGCACACGAACGAAGCGGTGCACGAGCTGATCCGCGCCAACCTGCACCGGGCGCCGATGTACAGCGGGCAGATTCGCTCGGGCGGGCCGCGCTACTGCCCCTCGATCGAGGACAAGGTGGTGCGGTTCGCCGACAAGCCGCGGCACCAGTTGTTCCTGGAGCCGGAGGGCCGCCGCACGCTCGAGGTATACGTGAACGGCGTTTCCACGAGCTTGCCGCGCGACGTGCAGGATGCGCTGTTTCGAGAGATTCCGGGGCTCGAGCGCGCCGAGATCATGCGCTACGGCTACGCGGTGGAATACGACTACGCGCCGCCGGACCAGTTGCGGCCGAATTTGGAGACGAAGCTAGTGTCCGGCCTGTACTTCGCCGGGCAGATCAACGGCACGACGGGCTACGAAGAAGCGGCTGCGCAGGGACTCATCGCCGGAGCGAATGCGGCGCTGGCCCTCGCCGGCCGAGAGCCGCTGGTTCTGGACCGCAACCAGGCGTATATCGGCGTGCTGGTCGACGACCTGGTGACGTGCGGCGTCGATGAGCCATATCGGATGTTCACAAGCCGGGCGGAGTACCGGATTCTGCTGCGCCACGACAATGCGGACCGCCGTCTCACGCCGCTGGCGTTCGAGCGCGGGCTCGTCAGTGAGGAGCGGTGGAACCGGCTGCAGACGAAGATGGCCGAGATTGCGCGGGTCAATCGCCTGCTCGATGCGGCGGCGGTCGAGGGCGTGCCGGTGTCGAAGTTCTTGCGCCGGCCGGAAGTCGAGTGGTCGCAAGCCGTGGCGCGGCTGCCCGAATTGGCGACCGTCGATTCGGCAGTGGTCGAGCAGGTGCTCTGCGACCTGAAGTACGCCGGCTACGTGGCGCGGCAGCAGGCAGAAGTGGACCGGCAATCGCGGCTGGCAGAGAAGCGGATTCCCGAAAGTCTCCGCTACGAGGCGATCGTGCAGCTGCGGGCGGAGGCCCGTGAGAAGCTGTCGCGCGTGCAGCCGCGAAACCTGGCCCAGGCGAGCCGCATCAGCGGGATCACGCCGGCGGACGTGGCCCTGTTGATGGTGCATTTGGATCGGTAGCGCGGGGGAGACGGGGAGACGGGGGAGACGGGGGCGACAAGGCGACAAAGCGATAAGGCGATAACGGGTCGCGCCCGGGTCCCCTTGTCTCCCTTCTCCCTGTCTTCTTGTCTCCCTGTCTTCTTCTCCTGGCAGCTTGGGAGGGAACGCCCGACTGCGGACTCCCGGAAAATGGCTAGGCGCACGTGGATTTGCGTGTTTGCATAGGGCGGCTGGCGCGCAACTGTCCTGCAGTCATCGGGACCGACAAGAGCGGCCGAATAAAATCTTTCTTGATAGGGCTGTCCGGCCATAAGGTGTTTTGGTGCAACACGTTATATTAGTTCAACCGATATTGACTCAGCAAATTCGGCCGATATAATTCGCTGACATCTGGCAAATCAGGCAACTTCGGCAGCTACGGTTGAGCCTGTTGATTGGACCTCCGGTAGAATTCTGGAAACGGCAGTTGTTTGAGGGTTCTGCGAATGCCGGGTGTTAGAGGGTAGCTTTCCAGGCACGGCTCGAACGTTCGCGGTCATAGGAACTGATTTAATCCTTTCGTGGGTCCGCCGAGACGTTCAGGGCAAGGGATTGTCTAACCATCAACTAAGGAGAGGGGTGGTCGAGCGCATGAAAACCGTTTTCACAACCGGCGAAGCTGCCAAGATCTGCAAGGTCAGCCAGCAAACGATCATTCGCTGTTTCGATTCTGGCCAACTGAAGGGCTTTCGCGTGCCCGGCAGCCGCTTTCGCCGCATTCCGCGCGATCAACTCTACTCCTTCATGCGGGACAACGGCATCCCGACCGATGCCCTGGACAGCGGAAAGCGCAAGATCCTGGTCGTGGACGACGACGAGGACCTGGTCGAGCTGATCGTCGATCAACTGGAGAAGGACGGCCGGTTCGAGGTGCGGAGCGTGAACAACGGCTTCGGCGCGGGGATGCTGATCAAGGAGTTCCGGCCGGACCTGGTCGTGCTCGACGTGATGCTGCCCGACATCAACGGCATCGAAGTCTGCCGCCTGGTGCGCAGCGACAGCACGATGGATGACGTGCGGGTCATCTGCATCTCCGGGATGGTCGAAGAGGACAAAATCCAGCAACTGCGCGACGCCGGGGCGAACGACTTCGTCAAGAAGCCGTTCGACGTGGAAACGCTCATCGACCGGATCTGCCAGTTGCTCGACGTCGAGACGGTGCCGCACGGTTAACGAGCGAAGCCTCGCGGCCTTGTCGCGTCTGTTAAATTTTGGGCATGGTTATCTCCATGCTGTATCTGCAGCTACCGGTGGACGACTCTGGCGACCGCTCTGGGCGGCGCGTTTTGGTAGGCGAGCAAACGGCCGCTCGGATCGAACGGGCGCTGTTGACGAACGACCCGCTGATGCGGCGACGCGAATTGGGCGAAGCGCTCGCGAGCGATCACAACGTCGCGGCCTGGGCGTTGCGAACGGCCGAGTCCCGCCTGGGGCGCACGATTAACCGCATCGACGAAGCGGCCGACTGGTTGTGCAGCCACCTCGAACAAGAGCTGGCGACGTCACTCGCGGTCGAAACGGCGGACGCGAAACAGAGCGACGTCTTTTGGCGACTATCTGCACTGGCCGCGAAGCTCGGTGAATACGAACGGCGGCTCAGCGAGTTTCACGGGCAGTTGGAGCGGGAGAAGCTCGAGTCGCTCAAGGAGCTGGCCTACGGCGCGAGCCACGAGATCAACAATCCGCTGGCCAATATCGCGGCCCGGGCGCAGACGCTGCTCGTCGACGAGACCGACCCGGAGAGGCAGCGCAAGCTGGCGGCGATTCACCGCCAGGCGATGCGGGCCCATGAGATGATCGCCGACCTGATGCTTTTCGCCCGGCCGCCCAAGTTAAAGCTGGCGCGATGCGATTTGGGCGCGTTAGTGGGCGACGTTGTCGGTCGGCTGCGGGAACGTGCCGACGAATCGAACATCGAATTGGTCTGGGACGGGGGCGATGAAGCGATCCAGTTGCCCGCCGACGCGACTCAACTGGCCGTCGCCGTTCAGGCCTTGATCGTCAACTCTCTGGAAGCGATGGGCGAAGGCGGGCAGGTGCGCGTGACGGTTCGGCAGAGGCGAAGCGGCGACGAGCAATGGGCCGAGATTGCCGTCGCGGACGACGGGCCGGGTATCTCCGACGACGAGCGACGGCACATGTTCGACCCCTTCTTCAGCGGGCGCGAGGCGGGCCGCGGGCTGGGCTTCGGCTTATCGAAATGCTGGCGGATTATCACCGACCATGGCGGGCAGGTGGTAGTAAATAAACCACGCGGCGGTGGCGCCGAAATCAGTATTCTCCTATCCCTGACAACGCCTACGTCGAGCGCAATGCAGTGAGTAGCATTTTCGAAATCCGTGTCGCGATGCGGAATCGGCTTGACTACCGCTTGCGGT
>CAZHIV010000293.1:0-3294 GCA_964532675.1 uncultured Planctomycetaceae bacterium | reverse complement strand
CTCAAGCCGCTCGAAGAGGCGGGAATTGCGGTCGACACGATCCAGCTCGCGCCGCTGGCCATTTACAACTTCATCTGCTTCGATCGGCTGACGCTGGAGGGCACGTACGACCCGGCCAACCCGCCCCCCTCGATCGTCATCATCTCGCTCGGCACCGACACCACCGACCTGGTCATCACCAACGGCTACCGCGTCTGGCAGCGGAGCATCCCGATCGGCGGCAACCACTTCACCAAAGCGCTCACCAAGGAGCTCAAGCTCACGTTCGCCAAGGCCGAGCACCTCAAGCGCAACGCCATGAAGGCGGAGAACCCGAAGGTGGTCTTCCAGGCGATGCGGCCCGTGTTCAGCGACCTGGTGGCCGAGATTCAGCGGTCGATCGGCTTCTTCACCAGCAATAACCGCAACGCCAAGCTGGGCGACGTCGTGGCCCTCGGCAATCCCATGAAGCTGCCCGGCCTGCAGCGGTTCCTGTCGCAAAACCTCGACCAGGACGTCAAGCTCATCGACCAGTTCAACAACCTCGTGGGCGGCAGCGCGACGGCCGGACCGCAGTTCAAGGAAAACCAGCTCACTTTCGGCGTGGCCTACGGCCTGTGCGTGCAGGCGCTCGACCGGGCGCAGCTTCGCACCAACCTGTTGCCGGAAGAAATCGTCACCACCCGGCTGGTGCGGGCGAAGAAGCCCTGGGCCGTCGCCGCCGCGGCCGTGCTGCTGGTGGGCCTGACGATCAACTACTTCGGCCATTACACCCAGGTCCTCAGCGCGAACGTCGACGATCCGAACATGGACCGGGCACTCAAGGGCGCCCAGAGCGCCGTGCAGCAGGCCGGCACCCTCGCCAGCGAACACACCTCGCTGGTCACCAAGTTCGACGAGATCACCAAGATCGGCCATAACTTGCAGAGCAACGTCGACGGCCGGCTGCTGTGGCTGGAGCTCTTGAAGGCGATCGACGCCGCGCTGCCGAAGGACACGCGGCCGCCCGAAGAGCGGGAAGAAACCGAGGCCGACGTGGCTCAGCGGCCCGAGCTCCACATCGAATCGATGGAGTGCGAGTTCTACCCCGACCTGGCGCCGTGGTACACCAGTATCCAGCGGTTCTACATCCCCTCCACCTCCGACGAACCCGCGCCCGCCGAACGCGCCGCGGCGGAAGAAGGTGCGGCCGAGGTCGCCGACGGCGCGGTGCCGCCTGTCGAACCGGGCGCCGAAGGCATACCGCCCGATTCGTACGCGGCCGACGCCGCCGGGGCGCCGGCCGAAATCGATCCCATCACCGGCCTGGCGGTGGGCGGCAGCGCCAACCTGGGCAAGTCGGGGCCGGGCTGGGTCATCCAACTGAAAGGCTTTCACCTGCACAACTCGCTCATCGACCAGAAGGTACACGTCGGCGACGAAGCGCGGACGTTCATCATCAACACGTTCTTCAAGAACCTCGAAACGGGCACCGTCAAGCTGCCCGACGGGCCGAATCGGGAGCTCATCGACGTGCCGATTGCCGACCTGGGCATCCGGTTCCCGGTTGTGGTGACGCAGGAGAAGACCAAGTCCGTCCAGTATCTGGCCGAGGCCAGCGATACGGGGGACGTCAATACGCCCGCGCCCAGGATGGAACGGGGCCGCGGACTCCCCGGCGCCGGCGTTCCCGGCGAGGAACAACCCACGATTTGGAAGCTGCGGCAGTACGATTTCATCATCCAGTTCGCGTGGCAACCGCAGCCTCGCGGCCAGCGAATCGAAAAGATGGCCAAAGAAGGCGAAGCGGCGCCAAGCACGGCCGCCGCCGAGGCCGTCCGAACCGGCGACAGCTCTTAGGATCGACCAACCATGGATCAATTACGAACCGCTTTGACCTGGCTCAAGCAGCATCACTTTTGGGTGCTGACCGGGCTGGTGGGGCTTATCGGGCTGGTTTCCTGGTGGAGCGCGGCCGGCAGCTTGAGCACGCAGTTCGAGGCCAATAAAGGCAAGATCACGACCGAGTTCAACAGCCTCACGTCGCTGCGCAGCAATCCGTTCCATGCGAATGAAATAATTAACCAGAAGCAGGCTTCCGAGATCACGAATCTCGCCAAGAGCGTGGGTGTAATCTGGGAGCGGCTTTACGAGCGGCAACGGGAAGGCGTGCTGGTGTGGCCGGCCGCCCTCAGCCAGGCGTTCCGCGACCGCGTGGAGAAGCTCGAGTTCGGCGCCGAGATTCCAACCCACCTCCGGCAAAACTACCAGGATTATGTGGACCGCTATTTCCCGACGCTGCCCAAGATGATCGGCGCGCGAGTTCTGCGCGAGGGGGAGGGTGGCCTGGGCGGCGGCGGCATGGGAGAGTTCGGCCGCCGCGGTTTCAGCCGCGGCGAAGGCGGCCCCATGATGCCTCTTGGCGAAACCGGCGAGGACGAAGGCGACTACATCGTCGAGTGGCTCGACCAGGCCCACGTTCGCGAAGAACTCGAATTCCCGCAAACACCTACCGCGCTGCGCATCTGGTTTACGCAGGAAAACCTGTGGGTGTACGAAACGCTGCTCCGCGTGATCCGCGACACGAACGAAGCGGCCGGCGCCACGCGGATGTCGAACGCCGCGGTGCGCACCGTTTACTCGCTCGAGGTCGGCCGCGAGGCCGGCCAGACCAGCCGCGCCAAGGACCGCATCTACAAGTTGCCCACGGCCGGCGGCGGCGAGGTCGGCTTTGGTGAAATGGGTCCCGAGGGGGGCGGTGGACGAGAAGGGATGGGCGAAATGCCCATGGGGCCCGAATCGATGCCTTTCCGTGAGGGAGGACTCGGCCAGGGCGGGCCCATGTCGCCCGCGCAGGAACAGGCCTTCTTGCTCTCCCATCGCTATTTGAACGAAAACGGGCAGCCCATCGCGGCGGCCGGCGGCGGCGGCGAGATGGCCGGCGAGTTTGCCGACCCCTCCGCGGCCCCCGCCACCGCGGTCGACCTCGCCGCCTTCGGCAAGGAATATCGCAGGCTGCCCGTGCGAATGGTCTTGGAGATGAACTATCGCTGGCTGCCGGAGCTGATTTCCCAATGCGCCAGCCAGCCGCTGCAAGTGGAAGTGCAGGAAGTGCAGATCAATCCGGCCGGCGGCGGCGGCACGCAGGGCAGACGCGGCGGCGGCTTACGAGGTGAGTCTTTCGGCGGCGGCGGGGCGGGCGCCATGTTCGGCGATCGCAGCGGTATCCTCACGTTTCCGCAGCAGCCGCAAATGGTCGAAGTCGTTATTCAAGGCATCATTTACATTTTCAACCGGCCCGATCCAAACGTCCTGCAACCGACCGAGGAGCCGCCG
>CAZHIV010000292.1:0-4425 GCA_964532675.1 uncultured Planctomycetaceae bacterium | reverse complement strand
GGCCATCCGCCAGCGCGTCGGCTACCTGCCCGAGCGGCCCGCGCTCTACGAATGGATGACCGCCGCCGAGATCGGCTGGTTTACGGCCGGCTTTTACCGCGACGGCTTCGAGCAGCATTTTCGCACGCTGCTCGCCGGCTTCCGCGTGCCGCCCGATCGCAAGCTGAGCCAGCTCTCCAAGGGCATGCGGGCCAAGGTCGCGCTGTCGCTGGCCATGGCACACCAGCCCGAGCTGCTCGTGCTCGACGAGCCGACCTCCGGCCTGGATACGATGGTCCGCCGCGAGTTCCTCGAAAGCATGGTCGACATCGCCGCCCAGGGACGCACCGTCCTGCTCTCCAGCCATCAGATCGGCGAAGTCGAGCGCGTCGCCGACGTCGTGGCCATCGTGCACGCCGGCCGGCTGCTCGTGGTCGAGCCGCTGGAGGAGCTCAAGCGATCGATGCGGCAGCTCACGATCACGGTCGACAACAAGTCGGCCCCGCTGCCGCCGCTGGAAGGCGAGATCATCCACGAGCGGCTCCGAGGCCGGCAATGGGACGTCGTCGTTCGCGGACTGGATGAAACGGCCCTCGAACGGCTTCGTTTCGTCGAGGGCATCGTGGCCGTCGAATCGCGCACCCCGTCGCTCGAAGATATTTTCGTCGCCTACATGGCCCAAACCGCCCCGTCCCAACAGCGAGCCGCCGGGCTAACCCCGGCGGTCTAACCGCGAGCCGCCGGGTTCACCCCGGCGGTCGGCAACCATGACCACCGCAACTCACGCCATCCCCACCGCCCACGCCGCAACCGCCTTCCAACGCTTCGCCTGGAAGGAGTACCGCATGCTCCGCGGCCTGTGGCTCGCCGTGCTGGTCGTCGGCGCGCTCGTCCAGTGGGCATTAAGCGCGCTGATGTCTCCGTCGATCGACCATGCGTCCATGTTGTTCTCGACGGCGCTGGCCGCCGCCGTGCTGTACGCGGTCGGCGCCGCCGCGACGACCTTTTCCCTCGAGCACGAAGAGGAAACCTACGGCTTCCTGCTCGCGCTGCCGACGACGTGGGGCCCGCTCTTCGCGGGCAAGCTGCTCGTGGCCGCCCTCAGCGCCCTGCTGCTGGCAACCGCCCTGACCGCCACCGGCTGGATAACCTCCGGCTACGCCCCGCCGGGCGGACGCGACTCGTCCGTCGCCTTGGGCATGTTCGGCATGGCCATCTTCGAAGGCCTCGCCTGGGGCACGCTGTTCTCGCTGCTGGTCAAGCGGCCGCTGGCGGCCGCCCTGTGGACGCTCTTTGTCGGCACCGTCGCAGTGAACGTGGCGGTGAACGCGAATTCAAACTACGCCGTCGGCAGCATCGTGCCGCGGGCCTACCTGGAAGCCGTCCCGCTGCGGCTGGCATTCGTCGGCATCGTGCTGGCCGCCAGCGTCGCCGTCGCGCGCCGCTGGCTCGTCGTCGGCGCCGGATTGCCGGGACTGGCGGCGGTTTCAAAACCCTCTCCCGTTGGGAGAGGGCAGGGTGAGGGTGCATTGGTTGCTGGTACTTCGCCCTCACCCCGACCCTCTCCCAGCGGGAGAGGGAGAGTTGTGCCTGTCCCCTTCCGCCCGTCGCGCGGCCGCTCGCTGGCCCGGCTGCTGTGGCAGTCGTGCCGCGAATCGTGGCTGCTGCTGCTGTTGCCCATCGGCGTAGCGAGCCTACTGGTTCTCGCGATCGTCGTGCTGGTCGGCTTCTCCGGGCCCGGCAAGCAGCTCGCCACCGTCGTCGTCACCGCCACGTTGGTCTCGCTCCCCGCGTTGTACGGCGGGCTGGCATTCTCGGCCGACCAGCGGCGCGGCAGTCATCGCTTTCTCGCCGAGCACGCCGCCCGGCCACGCTACGTCTGGCTGGCCCGGCATATCGTCTGGCTCGGCGCCCTCGTCTTTTTGTTCGTCGCCGTCGTGCTGATCGTCGCCGCCCTCACAACGCTGGTCATCCGCGATAGCTCGCAGGAATTCCTGAAGGAACTCGTCTTCTGGGTCGGCGGATATGAGACACTGCCGGGCCTGGCGTACAACGTCGCGACCCAATCCGGCTTCGCCGCGCGCGGCATCGTCCTGGCATGGTTCGGCACGATCGCGGCATACTCCATAGGCCAGGTTTGCTCGATGCTGATGCGCAGTGAAATCCTGGCCGCGTTCCTCGCCGTCGTGCTCAGTGTCGTCCTGGTCGCCTGGGTCGCCGCGCTCTTCGCCTGGCAATTGAGCGGCGCGGTTTTCCTGCTGCCGCTGGCCGCGGGGCTGATGCTCGCCACCTGGCTCCGCGCGCCCGATTGGATCGCCGGCCGCAATGCCTGGCCGGCGTGGCTGAAGCCGGCGCTGGCCGGCGCCGCGCCGTTGGTACTCATCGGGTTCGTACTGCCATTGGCACGCCTGTCGCAGGTCCCCGAGACCCCGCGTTCTGTAATGCATAAAGGCCAACAGCACTGGGTCACCGAGCACATCGATAACTACGTCTTTTCCCATCGCCAGGCCAACACACCCGAGGCCCGCGAAACGGCCCGGCTCTACATGCAGGCGGCCGAACGGCTGGACGCCGGCCCGAAGGAAAACTACCTCGCCCGCTGGGAGTCGCCCGGACGAACCTGGACGCACGGCGGAGTCCTCGAAATGTCGATACCCGCCGAAGAGCTCGACGCCTTTCACGAGGCGGAGAAGAAACAACTGGAACTAATCCGCGCGTCGATCGTGGAGGCGGTTGACGCGGCAGTCGAGATCAGCCGCCGGCAGACCGGCTGCCGTTTCGAGTTCGAGCTGGGCTGGGTGGTAATCCAGCTGCCCACGCGGGAGCAAGAGAATTGGAGCCTCGAGGCCTATGCGCCGTATAAGAAGATCGTCCGCTTGCAGTCGGCCGTACTGCAAAAGGGGTGGCGGCTGCACCTGAACCAGGTCGGCATGCCCAGGCCCAAGACCGCCGATGAATTCACGGCCGACTTCCTCGAACGCGCCCTGGCCGCCTTGCGGATCAGCGCCCACGTGCGCAGCGGCCAGCCCTCGGTCGTCTTCATGACCCAGCTTCAAGTCGAAAATGAGGTCCTGCACTGGATCGGCACGTGGGCCTCCCAAGACGGCCGCACCAGCGAAGAGCTTCAGGGCGCCCTCGCGAAACTCACCGCCCAACTCTCGTCCGACCAGGCCGATCTGGCTGATGCGTTGGTCGCCGATCACCTGCTCGTGCGCGACGTGCTGCAGGGAAACGAAATGCCGCTGGCCTTGCAGTCCAATTCGTTCCAGGCGTCCCTGGCCTACCAGGCCCACCAGTTGCCCTGGGAGCGCGAGCGGGCCATCGGCGCGCTGAACCGCATTACACTCTACAACATTGGCGAAGCCGACCGGCTTACTCGCTTTCTATCCCCGTCGTCCGAGAGTGACCTGGGAAACTACCACCTCCGCGCCTGGCTGCGGCCGCTTCATTACTGGGAAGGCGTCGCAGCGCGCTGGCAAATCGCCGAGCCGGCCGCCGCCACGAGCTACCTCACCGCGCTGGAGTACACCGTCCGCGTCCCGATCCACGAGCTGTACCGCGCGTATTGCACCAACCTGGCCCATCGCCGCGGCGCCCTGCTGCAGCTCGCCCTCGCCGCGCACCGCCTCGACCACGGCGACTACCCGCCCCAACTGGCCGACCTCGTGCCCGATTACCTCGACAACCTCCCGCTCGACCCTTACGCGAGCCAGCCGTTCCAATACGAACCCGACGGCCTCGAATGGCCCTTACACGGACGAGTCGCACCGCACACCCCGTTCCTCTGGAGCGTCGGCGCAGGCAACGCCCGCCTGGTCCGCCGTTACCACTCGCGCTACGAAGACGACGACAACGATCCCGGCACAGAAAAAAACGAGATCAAAGAAAGAGTCTACGCTCTCGCCAGCCAGGAACGCCCCTGGTGGAACGAACCCGCCCTCGTCTTCCCGCTGGCGAAGTGAGGTTGGTGAAGTTACCGTCCCACCGATTCTGTATTAACTTACTTGACTCATCGAGTCACTGAAAACGAAATCGGTAACAGTTCATCCGGGGATAGGACCGTTTACGGTCCTTCCCGCGCCAGCGGTAGTAGCCCCGGCATTCATGCCGGGGTGACTCTGACAAGGGCCTTCTCGCCGCGATGGCTTAAGCCATGCTTGGGCCCGGCGAGAAGCCCCATGAATGGGGCCGTGCGACGGGATTTGACATTTCCATCACCCGCCGTAAACGGCGGGCCTAATACCGCTGGCGCGGAAAAGGGCCGTGGAACGGCCCTGATAGCAAACCTACAGCAAGTTTACAAAATGCGTAGCCGTTGTTTCGTCGAATTCATCGCGAAAACAGTGGGATCGTCCGCCACATGTCAGAGCGACTCGCTCTAGCCGCGACCCCAACGGGTCGCCGGCGCCGGGCGCAACTTCCGGCAACCCGTGGTGTCGTGCCTGG
>CAZHIV010000291.1:0-4122 GCA_964532675.1 uncultured Planctomycetaceae bacterium | reverse complement strand
CGCCGAACATGAACTCGGCCAGCGCCTTGGCCAAGAGCGTCTTGCCCACGCCCGTCGGCCCGGCGAACACGAACGTGCCGGTCGGCCGCTTCGGGTCCTGCAGGCCGCTGCGGCTGCGCCGCACCGCGCGGGCCACCGCCTTGATCGCCTCGTCCTGGCTGATGACGCGCTTGTGCAGCTCGTCCTCCATCTGCATCAGCCGCAGCGAGTCCTCGGTGGTCATCCGCGTCAGCGGGATGCCGGTCATCTTCGACACGACCTCGGCGATCACGTCCTCGTCGACGACGCCGCCGTTTTCGCGCGACTTCTCCCGCCATTCCTTGGTGATCTGCTGCTTCTTCTTCTTGAGCTTGTCGGCCTGGTCGCGCAGCCGGGCCGCCTGCTCGAAGTCCTGGTTCGCCACCGCCTCTTCCTTCTGGCGATTGAGGGCTTCGACTTCCTCGTCGATCTCCTTCAAGTTGGGCGGCTTACTCATGCTCTTGAGCCGCACCCGGGCTCCGGATTCGTCGATCACGTCGATCGCCTTGTCCGGCAGGCAGCGGCCCGTGATGTAGCGGTCCGAAAGCTCCACGGCCGCCTGCACCGCGTCGTCGGTGATCTGCACCCGGTGGTGCTCCTCGTACCGGTCGCGCAGGCCGCGGAGAATTAACACCGTGTCGGCCGGCGTAGTCGGTTCAATGATGATTTCCTGGAACCGGCGGGCCAGGGCCGAGTCCTTCTCGATGTACTTGCGGTACTCGTCGAGTGTGGTGGCGCCGATGCACTGGATTTCGCCGCGGGCCAGCGCGGGCTTGAGCACGTTCGAGGCGTCGATCGCCCCCTCCGCGCCGCCTGCACCGACCAGCGTGTGCAGCTCGTCGATGAACAGAATCGTGTTCTTCGCCCGGCGGACCTCGTTCATCACCGCCTTGATCCGCTCCTCGAACTGGCCGCGGTACTTCGTGCCGGCCACCATCATCGCCAGGTCGAGCACGACGATGCGGCGGTCCAAGAGCAGCTCGGGCACATCCCCTTCGATAACTCGCTGGGCAAAACCTTCCACGATCGCCGTCTTGCCGACGCCGGCCTCGCCCAGCAGCACCGGGTTGTTCTTGGTCCGCCGGCTGAGGATTTGGATGGCCCGCTCGATCTCCGTCTCCCGGCCGATCACGGGGTCGAGCTTCTTCTGCCGCGCCAGCTCCGTGAGGTCGCGGCCGAAGCTGTCGAGCGCGGGCGTCTTGCTGCGGCTCTTGCGTCCGCTCTCGCCCTCTTCGCCCACGCCGCCGCGGCCGCCCCGCTCGCTCTCGCCGCCCTCGATCCCGTGGCCCAGCAGGTTCAACACCTCCTCGCGCACTTCCTCCAGCTTCAGGCCCAGGTTCATGAGCACCTGCGCCGCAACGCCTTCCTGCTCGCGCAACAGGCCCAACAGGATGTGCTCGGTGCCCACGTAGTTGTGGTTCAAGTTGCGGGCCTCTTCCATCGAGTACTCGATGACCTTCTTCGCCCGCGGCGTCTGCGGCAGCTTGCCCATCGTGACCATGTCCGGCCCGCTCTGCACGAGCTTCTCCACCTCCAGCCGAATCTTCCGCAGATCGACGTCGAGGTTTTTCAGCACGTTGGCCGCCACGCCGCTCCCCTCCTTGATGAGGCCCAGCAGCACGTGCTCCGTGCCGATGTATTCGTGATTGAAGCGCTGCGCCTCCTGGTTGGCGAGCTGCATCACTTTCCGGGCGCGATCCGTAAATCGTTCGTACATGATATCTCCGGTGTCAACGGTCGGCAGGATCGCTCGAGCGCGGTTTCCTGCCAGTCCGCCTTAATTGTATGCCGTAGGTCAATCAGGTCACGCCGCCACACTCCGTAGTTCGGGCTGAGCCTGACATTTCGTAGGTCAGGCTGTGCCTGACTCGCTTGACTGAGTTTCTCAATGCCCCCGAAAGTGTAGCCCTCTGGGTGACTCGATTCAAGGCAAGTTACGCTCCCGCTTGGAGTTATCGCCATCCGGCAGTATCATCGAAGTGGATGTACACTACGCCGGCAATGCGAATCGTCGACGCCGCACTGAATCGGGCCGGTGAGGGACTCCGGGTCGTGGAGGACTATCTGCGTTTTGTGCTGGATGACCCGTTTCTAACGCGGCAAATCAAGGCCCTGCGGCACGAATTTGCCGCCCTTGCGGCCACCCTCCCCACAACCGATCGCCACGCCGCACGCCATACCGATAGCGACGTCGGCACGACCATTTCGCACGAATCCGAAGCGCAGCGGGCCGACACTTGGGCTGTTTGCGCCGCCAGCCTCAAGCGGACCGAGCAGTCGCTCCGCAGCCTCGAGGAATACGGCAAGCTGATCGACCCCGCGTTCGCCCGGCAATTCGAATCCCTCCGCTACCGCCTCTACACGCTGGAAAAAGCGATCGACGTCGGCCGATCGAGCCGAGAGCGGCTCGAGAGCGTGCGATTGTGCGTCCTCGTCGACGGCCGCAGTTCGGCCGCGGAGTTCGAGCGGCTTGTCCGCGCGCTGATCGACGCCGGCGTCGGCATGATCCAGTTGCGCGACAAGCGCCTCGACGATCGCGAACTTATCGCCCGTGCTCGCCAGCTCGTTTCGCTGACACGCCGTCAGCCCCCGGCTCCGCCGGGGGTTAGCCGCAATGTTGACCGCGATGCCGACCAACCCCCGGCAGAGCCGGGGGCTGCCAGGTTCGCACGACGCGATACTCGCACGCTCGCAATCATCAACGACCGCGCCGACATCGCCGCCGCGGTCCACGCCGACGGCGTCCATTTGGGGCAGGAAGACCTCACCGTGAAAGACGCCCGCGCGATCGTCGGCACCCGGATGCTGATCGGCGTCTCGACGCACAATCTCGAGCAAGCCCGCGCCGCGGTTCTGGACGGCGCCGACTACCTCGGCGCCGGCCCCACGTTCCCCTCCCAAACCAAGTCGTTCGACACGTTCGCCGGCGTCGACTACTTGCGCGAAGTCGCCGCCGAAATCCGCCTGCCGACGTTCGCGATTGGCGGCATAACGCCCCAGAACCTGCCCGAAGTCCTCGGCACCGGCATTTCGCGCGTCGCCGTCAGCTCCGCAATCTCCGACGCCCCGGACCCCGTCAGTACCACCCACTCGATATCGAATCTCCTTAATCTTCACTCGCCGCTTGCAGTTTAGCTCCGCCGCGTACCGTTTGATCCGACATCTTGCTTTTGGCCACCACTTCCGCTAGCCTATGTATACGCCAGTATACTACCGTCTGTTTTCCTGTCGCGATTGAGTAGATGACAATCGACTCGCTCCCAGTGCGCTCGCTTGTTACGACGGGCCCCCTGCCTCCGGCGTGCGCGAATCGCAGAATCCAACTTGCGCAACAGGACATACAATAGGCTGACGCCTTCGTGACATCTTCGAAAACTTCGCTGTTTCTCGAAATGAGATAAATCATTTGGAAGACCTCTGACCCCCGACCTCTGACCTCTGACCTCTTCCCATGCTGCACGCGATCATCATGGCCGGCGGGACCGGCACCCGATTCTGGCCGGTCAGCACCAGCCTCGCGCCCAAGCAGTTGCTGCGCTTGGTCGGCGACGCCACGATGCTCCGCCAGACCGTCGATCGGCTCGGCGAGCTGGTGCCCGTCGACCGGCGGCTCGTGGTCACGAGCGAGCGGTTCATCGATTTGGTCCGACAGCAGTTGCCCGAGCTTCCCGCGCCCGCGATCGTCGGCGAGCCATGCAAGCGCGACACGGCCCCGTGCATCGGTTTGGCCGCGCTATTGGTCAGCCGCGACGATCCGGACGCGACCATGGCCGTGATGCCGGCCGATCATGTGATCCGCCCGGCCGAGAAATTTCAAGCGTCGATCCGGCAGGCGGCGGAACTCGTCGACCAGTCGCCGGGGCGGATCGTCACGTTTGGCATCAAGCCAAACTATCCGGCTGAGATTTTTGGGTACATTCACCGCGGCCAGCCGCTTGCGTCTTCGCTTCCTAAATCGGGGGCGGGGACGCCCCGGCTCGCTGCGACGTACACCGTGAAGCAATTCCAGGAAAAGCCCGACGCCGCCACCGCCCGGAAGTACCTTGCCACCGGCGAGTATTATTGGAACTCCGGCATCTTTGTGTGGAAGGCAGCGACAATTCT
>CAZHIV010000290.1:0-7325 GCA_964532675.1 uncultured Planctomycetaceae bacterium | reverse complement strand
TCCCCGGGTAACCCGATCGTTGAAGTGGGACAGGCAGCTCGCCTGCCACGGCGCGACAGGCGAGCCGCCTGTCCCACTCATGGGTCATGGGATGGTTCACGCGCACTTGGTTGCGGCACACCCGATTGGTAAGATGCCGGCTCGGCGGCCCACATGGCCGGCCGGCGTTTTTGAGAATCGGAGTTTCATCATGCCAGACCGCACAGTTTCCACGATGTCCTCCCCGCTGGAGGCGGCCCATCATTTCAATCGCGTCGCCATCCTGTTTGCCGGCGGGCCGGCGCCGGCGGCCAACGCCGTGATTTCCACCGCCGCCACCGCGTTCCTGCGCCATAATGTCGAAGTCGTCGGCGTGCTGCACGGCTACTCCCACCTGGTCGAGTATTCGCCGGAGAGTCCGCTGCTGGAAGGCCGCGACTACGTGATGGTCAACCATCGCATGCTCGGCCGCACGCGCAATTCGCAGGGCATCCTGATCGGCACAGCCCGCACCAACCCGGGCAAGGACGTCTCCCACCCCGCGCACCTCGACGACCCGGCGCGGGTCAAGCCGCTGCGAACGGTGTACGATGCGCTCCGCTCGATCGGCGTCGACGGGCTGATCTCGATCGGCGGCGACGACACGCTCAAGACGGCCAACAAGTTCAAGCTGTTCCAGGAAAAGCTGCCGCCGGATGCGCCGCGGATTCCGGTCGTCCATTTGCCCAAGACGATCGACAACGACTACCGCGGCATCGACTTCACGTTCGGCTACTTCACGGCCGTCGACTTCCTGGGCCGCGAGGTCTGCAACCTCATCGCCGATGCGGAGGCCAACCGGGCCTACTTCCTGGTCGAGTCGATGGGCCGCAGCGCCGGCTGGCTGGCGTACGGCGTGGCCATTGCGGGCGAGGCCAGCCTCGTGATCAGCGTGGAGGATATTGTGGGCCCCTACGCGGTCACCGAAGAGGTCAAGCACCCCAAGACGGGCCAGCCGACGCAGCGCAAGACCATGAACGTCGACAAAGTGATCAAGCGGATCGTCTTGACGATGACCACGCGCGAGCGCGAAGGCAAGGAGTACGGCGTGATCGTCATCGCCGAAGGACTCGCCGAGCTGCTGCCCGAAGAGTACCTGCAGGGCATCGGCCGCGACGAGCACGGCCACATCAGCATCTCCGCCGTGAACCTGCACAAGATCTTCAGCGACTTGATCGCCAAGGAATACAACAAGCAAACCGGAAAGAAGCGGAAGATCACCGCGCTGCAGCTGGGCTACGAGTCGCGCTGCGCCAAGCCGCACGCCTTCGACGTGATGCTCGGCTGCCAGCTCGGCGTCGGGGCTTACCGGGCGCTTGTGGAAAAGGGGCTCAACGGCGTGATGGTCTCCGTCACGGGCCAGTTGCAGCTCTGCTACGTGCCGTTCGAGGAGCTCGTCGACCCGAGCACGCTCGTGACCGTCGTCCGCTACATCGAGCCGGACAGCGACTTCCAGCGGTTGACGCGGTTCCTCGAAGTGTACGTGAACGAGGAAGAGCTGGCGCGTCGCCAAATGGGCGCGCCGTAGCTAATCGGCTGAAGGCGTTTTGCGGCCGCTGCGTCGTGATGGCTACTAACACAGTAACAAATGTGCCGTGTTTGGTCAGACAATCTTGCCCAGCGTTGCCCATCGCGAGTATGCTTGGACAATGGGGAATGACTTCGAGGTGCTCGGCAAAATCCGCGACGTCGAGACGATCGCCGTCAACCTATCGATACGAGAGAAAGATCGCCTGAAGACGCAATTTGGAGGAAAGCGCTGGCGAAAGCTCAAAGGAACTGCTCTGGTTCGATTTCCCAATGGTTCGGTTCATCGGGCCGAATTGCATTGGTACGAAGCCCACGGAATTGGACGCCGCAAAATAAAGGTCAAGCGAGTCTTGGATTGAGACACATGTCCGCAAATAGCAAACACGCCCAATTCGTCATCTGTGTAGCGAACAAAGGCTACGACGACCTAGATATCTGGAAGGTGTATCGCGTGTTGCCGGATGCGAAGGCAGCAGAAGTCGATTGCTTGCGCGTCGTCGATGAGTCCGGCGAGGACTATTTATACCCAACTGCTTGTTTTGTGAGCGTGAATTTTCCCAAGGCCATTCAGGACCGATTAACAGCCGTGGAAGCCAATTAGGAACGACCGCTCTCTACGTCCCCAAAGTGCCCTTCGTGCTCGGCACGCCGCTGGTCCGCGGGTCTGCCTCGGCCGCCATCCGCAGCGCGCGGGCCGCCGCTTTGAAGATCGCCTCGCTGATGTGATGGCTATTGCGGCCGTAGTGCACGAGGATGTGCAGGTTGCACAGCGCGTTCGCGGCGAAGGCCTGCCAGAATTCTTCGACGAGCTCGCTGTCGAAGTCGCCGATCTTGGCCGCCGGGAAATCGGCGCGGAACACCAGCGCGAACCGGCCGCCCAGGTCGATCGCCACGGTGGCCAGCGTCTCGTCCATCGGCAGCGTGAAATGGCCGTAGCGGCGGATGCCTTCCTTGCCGCCCAGCGCCTGCCGCAGCGCCTGGCCCAGGCAAATGCCGACGTCCTCGACGGTGTGGTGCTGGTCGACCGCCAGATCACCCTCGGCTCGAACCGTGAGGTCCACCGCGGCGTGCCGGGCGAGCAGCGTCAGCATGTGGTCGAAAAAGCCGACGCCCGTCGCCACGTCGGCGCGGCCCGAACCGTCCAGCTCGAGCGTAAGCTCGATCTTCGTTTCGGCGGTCTGGCGTTTAATCGTCGCGCTTCGTGCCATGAAACGTTCTGGCGTAGAAGTAAGGCCTGGCTATGCCATCGTAGCATTGGCCGAGTAGACCAGCGAGTGCCTCGCGTCCCCGCGCAAGCAAAGACACGCAACGGCGGCGCGAGGTGCGCAGATCAGCCCGACTTTTCCGCATAAACGGCCACCCTTCGCGGTGGCCGCGGACCGCGCCGCTAGGCCCAGTCGAGCCCCGTTTCGCGGCGGACTCGTTCGTCGAACTCGCCGATCAGGCCGCCGATGACGTCCCAGCCGCCGGGCCGGCGGACCTCAATGTCCCCCTGCCGGTTGACGCGGACGATCGTGCGGCCGTTCACGCCAGCCGCGGCCAGGTCGCCGTGGTGCAGCTCGTCGTCGGCGACGATCCGCTCCAGCGTAGTTCCGGTCATCTCGATGAACGACATAGCACGAGTTTCCTTTGCACGACAAACAAGAACCTCTTCTCAGCCGTTATTGTAACGCACCGCTTCCAAAATGTCAGCAGCTCTGCAGCCCTCGCAATCTGCAAGAGGGAACTTCGACCGCGAGCAGGCAATCTCCTCAGTTGCCTGACAGCTACAGCGTCCAATCCGGCGCCGCCGCGCGCAGCTTATCGGCCAGCCGGATCAGCGTCGGCACGTCGAGCTGCTCGGTGCGCGAATCCGGCGCGAAGCCCATCTCGTCGAAGATCGCATCCACCTCGTCTTTGTTAAGAAATCGTTTCATCGCTGCCAGCATATTGGCCCGCAGGAATTTGCGACGATGCAGGAAGAGCGCCTTGGTGATTTGGTGAAAGTACGCCAGATTGGCAATTGCCGCGCGCTTTTCCGGTTGTACTACGATGCGGAGAATGGCCGACGTCACCTTGGGGACCGGCCAGAATACCGAAGGCGGAAGCACGCGGATGATTTCGGCCGTGCACTGGCTCTGGATCCACACGCTGAGTGCGCTGTAGTCCTTAGTCGAAGGTGGCGCGGTGATGCGATCGGCCAGCTCCTTTTGGATTGTGACCGTCATCGAATGCGGCACGTGCGGCGCCAGCAGCAGGTTCGAGATCACCGGCGTGGCGATGTTGTACGGCAGATTCGCCACCAGTTTAAGTCGACGCCCCGGCGCCGCACTCAACCGCTCGCCGAGGGACTCCATCACCCGAGCGTCGAACGTGTTCTTGTTCCGCAGCGCGTCCAGGCGGAGCATTGTTACGTTTTCGAAATCGATGAGCTGCTCGCTGGCCAGCTCGTACAGGTGGGCATCGATCTCGACGGTGACCACCGCGGCCACGCGCGGCGCCATCAGGGCGGTCAGCGAACCGGTGCCGGTGCCTACTTCCAGCACGACGTCCTCGGCCGAGAGCTCGGCCGAATCGACGATCAGCTCGACGAGGTTGAGATCGATAAGAAAATTCTGCCCATGCCGCGTGGCCGGCCGAATCCCCATCTCGCGGAACCGCTCCAGCAGGAAAGTCTTCGTTTGGCGAGTCATGGGAAAGCTGTTAGCTATTAGCTGTTAGCCGTTAGCCAGAATGATTGGCTAATAGCTAACGGCTAACAGCTAATAGCTTTAGTTGCCGCTCCACGTACTTGGCCAGCACGTCCGTTTCCAGGTTCACGCGGTCGCCGATTTGTCGCTGGCCGAGCGTCGTCACGGTGAGCGTGTGCGGAATCAGGGCGACGCTGAAGCGTTCGGCCTCGACGTCCACCAGCGTCAGGCTCACGCCGTCGACGGCGATCGAGCCTTTGCTGGCCATCTGCTCCATCTGCGGCCGCGGCGCCCGGAACCACATCGTACACCAATCGGCGTCGTCGTGCCGCAAGTCGACCGTGCCGACGGCGTCGATATGGCCGGTGACATAATGGCCCCCGATCAACTCGCCCGCTCGCAGCGACGGCTCGACATTGACCACCGAACCGGCGACCAGCTCGCCCAGGTTCGTTCGCGAAAGCGTTTCCTCGCCGGCTTGAAACGAAAGGCGATCTTCGTCGACGCCCACGACCGTCAGGCAGCAACCATTCAGCGCGATGCTGTCGCCGACTTTCGTGTTCGGGGCCAGCCGCGGCTCGCGGACCACCAGCCGCACACCGGGCGGTTCGGCGATCACGTCGGCCACCTCCGCCAGGCTTTGTACGAGTCCGGTGAACATGTGGGTGGGTGAGTACGTGAGTAAGAGCCTATCCCAGAACCGTCTGCGGAGAGGGGGACAGGCACATTTTGCTCCGAAGACTCCGCAAAATGAGCCAGTCCCCGACGGTTCTGGGATAGGCTCTAAGTGAATAGGTGAGTAAGTGCGCAACTTCAAATACCTACTCACTTACTCACGTACTCACCTACTCACTCCTATATTAAAACAGCGGCTCTTTCCTTGCCCGGCGGTGCCACGCGAGATCCCAGGCGAAGCGTATCGGCGGCACGCACACAAACAGTACGCACAAGAGCGGCACCGCGTAGCGGCGGACGATCAACATGGCCATCAACGCAAACACGATGGCGACGAGCTGCGCGAAGGTGCGGTGGCCGCGCACGAATTGGGTCAACGGGTGCGGGTACGGAATTCGCGAGACCATGAGAAGCGCGATCACTATGGAAAACACCGGCACAATCCGCTGCATCCACAAGTCGTACATGGCGAAATTCTCGCGGCCCACGTTCACCTCGTTGCGCAGCGTATACGAAAGGATGGCGAAGCTGGCGATCACCGCGGCGGCGGCCGGCGTCGGCAGGCCGACGAACGACGTGTGATCGTCTTCCGTATCGGTCTCCACGTTGAACCGCGCCAGCCGCAGCGCTGCGCAACAGGCGAAAAGCGCAGCGATGCTCCAAATCGCCTCGCTGTGCAGGTTCGTAAACTGCGGGCACATCTTCACCAGCAAAATGGCCGGCGCGAGGCCGAACGAGACCAGGTCGCACAGGCTGTCGAGCTGAGCGCCGAAATCGCTCACGCCGCGCGTGATCCGCGCGACCTGTCCGTCAATCGCGTCGAAGAGCATGGCCAGCAGGATCAGCACGCCACAAAGCATCAGGTTGTGGGTCGGATCGTTGCTGCCGATCAGCGCCTTGGCCGTTTCCAGGCGCAGCTCGATCCGCGGAGCGGCGCTGGGAATCTGGTCGGTGATCGGCTTTTCGATCCGCGACAGGACGACGATCGCGAAAAACCCGCAGACCAAATTGCCCAGCGTGAAGAGCGTGGGCAGCACGGCGATGGGGCGGATCGGTCTCATGGCAGCGACGACTTACGTCGATTCATTTCACGCAAAGGCGCCAAGATCATTTATTGCCACAAAGGGCACGAAGGGCACGAAGAATGAATCACGATGCTGAATCGCGCGCTTTCTTGGTGCTCTTCGTGCCTTTGTGGTTAGCTAAGGCTCTTTGCGCCTTAGCGTGAGATCCGGTGTTTGTTTTTAGGTCCAGCGGGCCACGACGTCGCTGCCGGCTCGCACCTTGTCGCCGGGCCGGACGTGGACTTGCACGGCATTGGCGGGCAGGATCAGCTCCGTCCGCGACCCGAGCTTGATCATACCAAACTTCTCGCCGCGGGGGACGGTCGATCCGGGCCCCAGCTCGCAGACGACCCGCCGCGCCAGCATGCCGGAAATCTGCCGCACGGCAAAACGGAGCCGCGGCTCGTCGGTCCGCTCCAGGCCGATCCACATGAACTCGTTCCGCTCGGCGCTGTCCGGACGCAGGGCATTGAGAAACTCGCCCGGCCTGTAGTGCGTTTCAACCACGCGACCGCCAAACGGCGCCCGATTGATGTGCACATTGAAGACCGAAAGGAAGATCCCGATACGCACCGCGGGTCCGTCTAGGAAATCGTACTGCGGCAGCGGCGTGACGTCGGTCACTGTCCCATCGGCCGGGGCCACGATGAGGTTCGGCCCTTCCGGCACTTCCCTCTTCGGATCGCGAAAAAAGTAGAACAGTTGAACCAACAGCGCCACAGGCAGCACGGCCAACCAGCACCACGGATCGTCCAGCAGCAGGAATACGACCGTCATTACCACCAGCGGCCAGCCGAACAAGTTCAGCTCCCGCCAACCCCAGCGCGCCAGCGGCAACCGCGCATACCACGCCGGGGGATCGCTAAACCGCAAGCGGTCGGTCATCGACATCAACGAAATCACTCTACAACCGAACCTGAACCCCAACCCCTGAACCCTGAACCCTCACTGCAACACCGGACAAATATCGAACCACTGCCGCCCCTGGGCGGCCATCCAGTCGATGCACTCGGGCGGCCCCCACAGGCCCGGCTCATACACGTTCAGCGGCGGCTCGTCCGCCCGCTGCCATTCGGCGAGGATCGGATCGCAAATGGCCCAGGCCGCCTCCACTTCGTCGGCGCGCGCAAAGAGGCTGGCGTCGCCCTCCAGGGCGTCGAGCAGCAGCCGCTCGTAGGCGTCGGGCATCATACCGCGAAACTCTCGCGAAAAGCGGAAGTCGAGGTCGGTCTGCCGCAGCTTCATCCCCGCGTCGGGCACCTTGGTCTCGAAGTGAAGCTGGATGCCTTCGGCCGGCTGCACCTGAAGGACCAGCCGATTCGCCTCGGCGGGACTCTTCGGCCCATCGGCGAATAGCATGTGCGGCGGC